>NZ_JBGLYU010000007.1:0-157043 GCF_047304235.1 Variovorax sp. Varisp36 | reverse complement strand
GTCGCGGCCTCCGAAGGCAGCGCCTCCAAGACCGATTTCGGCGCCTTCGGCGCGCTGGCCGGCCGCAGCGCGGGCGGCGGCCTCGGCGGCTATACCAACACCGCGCAGGGCAAGGTGATTGCCGCGGCCTTCATGGACGCCTTCAACCAGATGGTGCGTTCGCTGCGCAACTACAAGGCGCAGACGGTGCGCGGCCAAGGGCTCGGCGGCGGCGGCCGGTTGGGCGTGGATGGCGGTGCGGCGCCGTCGCAGACCTCCGCGCCAGAAGCGGCTGCTGCGCAGCGCCGCCGCAAGTAGGGGCGCATCGCCGGCCCATCCGCCTCGCTCAGAGGTAGCGCGTCTCGGCCGGCGACTCGAACCAGTTGTTGTTGGACGGGCAGCCCCAGGGCCGCCCGCCTGCTGCGCAATCCCGGTTGGCTTTCTTGAGCCTCACCCGATCCGCACGGGCACGAAGATCTTGTCTTCACCGCGCTGGATCAGCAGCGCCACCGACTTGTTGGTCGCCTTCGCCACCACCTCGCGCACCTGCTCCACGCTCTGCGCCGGCGTGCCGTTGATGGCCAGCAGCACGTCGCCCGCCTGCACCCCGGCCTGCGCCGAAGGACCGCCGACATCCTCGATCAGAAGACCGCTCTCGACCGAGGCCTGGCGTTTTTCCTGCGGCTGCAGCTGACGCAGCGCCAGGCCCAGCTTGCCCTGTCCCACGTCGGCATCGGCCTTCGCGACCTTGGCGGGCTTGTCGCTCGCATCGCCCAGTTTGGCCTGCAGCTCCTTGCGTTCGCCCTGGCGCCACACTTCGAGCACGACCTTCTTACCCGGCGCTTGCTGGCCGATCACCGCGGGCAGGTCGCCCGAAGAGACGATGGCCTGGCCATCGACCTTGCGGATCACGTCGCCCGCCTTCAGGCCCGCCTTGTCGCCGGGGCCGCCCTTCTCGATGTTGGAGACCAGCGCGCCTTCGGGCTTGTCGAGCTTGAACGAATCGGCAAAGGCCTGGTTCACTTCCTGCACCGCCACACCGAGCCGGCCGTGCGTGGCCTTGCCGGTCGCGACGATCTGGTCCTTCACCTGGATCGCCACGTCGATCGGGATCGCGAACGACACGCCCTGGTAGCCACCGCTGCGGCTGTAGATCTGCGAGTTGATGCCGACCACCTCGCCGCGCGTGTTGAGCAGCGGACCGCCGGAGTTGCCGGGGTTCACGGCCACGTCGGTCTGGATGAAGGGCACGTAGCTGTCGTCAGGCAGCGAGCGGCCCTTGGCGCTCACCACGCCGGCCGTCACGGTGTTCTCGAAGCCGAAGGGCGAGCCGATGGCCAGCACCCATTCGCCGACCTTCAGGTCCTTGGTGTTGCCCAGCGCGAGCACGGGCAGGCTCTTCGCATCGATCTTGAGCACCGCGATGTCGGTCTTGGCGTCGGCACCGAGTACCTTGGCGCGGAACTCGCGGCGGTCGGTCAGCTTGACGGTGACCTCCTTCGCGTCCTTCACGACGTGGGCGTTGGTGATGATGATGCCGCTGGGGTCGACGATGAAGCCCGAGCCTTGGGCGCGCACCGGCACGTCGCGCTGCTGTTGCTGCTGGCCGCGCGGGTTGATCTGGCCCTGGAAGCGGCGGAAGAACTGGAACATCGGGTCTTCGGGGTCGATGCCCTGCATCTCGGCCGCCTCGTCGTCGGACGCCTTCATCGTGCCCGTCACGCTGATGTTGACCACGGCCGGGCCGTCGCGCGAGGTGATGGTCGAGAAGTCGGGCAGCGTGACCATGGCCGCGGGCGCCGCGGCGGTGGCGTTGGTGGTCGGCGCGCTCACGGCACGGGCACTGGTGTAGGCACCGGCACCGACGGCACCGATCACGCCCGCGCTCGCCAGGGCAATCACCAGGGCGCGGGGCGAAGTCAGACGGGAGTTCATTTGTCGGTTCCTTTCAGGGCGTATGGACGCCAATGCGATGAAAGGAATGTCGCCCCCCCGACTTAAGCGCCGCTTAAACCGGGTCCACCCCCCGGTTCGAGCCCTCTCCCCCTGGGAGAAGGAGCGAAGACGACGCGTACCCGCAGGCCGCCCAGGCTCGGAGATTGATCGAGTGCCACCGTTGCCCCATGCAGGTCGGCAATCGACTTGACGATGGCCAGTCCGAGGCCGCTGCCGGATGCCTGCGTTTCACCGGAGCGGTAGAAACGGTCGAGCACGCGCTCGCGCTCGGCCGGAGGCAGACCCGGGCCGCTGTCGTCCACGGTGAGCTCGACCGAGTCGCCTTGCCGGGCGATGCGGATGTCGACGCGGCCCTCCAGCGGCGTGTACTTGATCGCGTTCTCGAGCAGGTTGCGCAGCAGCATGCGCAAGGCCTCAGGCTGGCCGTCGACCACGGCCGCATCGGCATGCGCGATGCCGATGTCGATGCCGCGCGCCTGGGCCGCCGCCACCGCGTCGGACACCGCGAGGCGCGCCACCTCGGACAGGTCGACCGGCTCCGGCTTCGCGCCGGCCGCCATGCTGGCCTCGTGCCGCGCCAGCGCGAGCATCTGCTCGACCAGCCGTGTCGCGCGATCGATGCCCGCCACCAGGCGGCTCACGGCCAGGTCGCGCGACGCACCGTCGGGCGCGCGCTGCAGGCCCTGCACCTGCAGCTTCAGCGCGGCCAGGGGCGAGCGCAACTCATGCGCGGCATCGGCGACGAAGTGCTTCTGCGCATCGAAGGCGTGGCGCACGCGGTCGAACAGCAGGTTCAACTCCTGCACCAGCGGGCGCACCTCCTCGGGCAACCCCTCCTCGCTCACCGGCGACAGGTCGTCGGCTTGCCGCGACGCCACCTGCTTGCGCACGCGCGCCACCGGCGCGAGCGAACGGCTCACCACCCACCAGACGACCAGCATCAGCAGCGGCGCCATCAGCGCGACCGGTGCGATGGTGCGCAGGGCCAGCGTGCCGGCCATGTGGCGCCGCGCCGCCATGTCCTGCGCCACCTGGATCACCAGTCCGCGCGTCTGCATCGAGAACACGCGGTAGGTGGTGCCGCGCGCATGCACGTCGGCGAAGCCCAGCACCGCGAGCTGCGGCAGTGCGGCCTCCTCCGCGGACTCGAAGATGCGCACGCCGTCGGCGGTCCACACCTGCACGACGAAATCGAAGTTCTGTTCACCGGTGCCGATGCCGCCCACCGCCGCGCTCGGCGGCAGGCCGGCTCGCAGCGAGAGGGCCATCTGCTGCATGTGGTAATCGAAGATGTCGTCGGCCTCGGCCAGCACCGTGCGGTAGGCGACGAGCGCTTGCGCCCCCGCGGCGAGCACGATCGCCACCAGCAGGAACCAAAGCAGCCGTGCGCGCAGCGAGCCGGTCAATGAGCTCCAAACCTTATTCATGCGCACTCCGTTCGTGGGACGACATGGAACCGGCTCAGCCGGGCCGTAGGCGTCGCCCTCGGCAGGGGGTAGGCGAAGCGACACGAAGTGCGCGAAGCCTGGGGGCGAGTCACAGCTTCGGCACCATGTAGCCAACGCCGCGCACATTGCGGATGAGTTCGGCACCGAGCTTCTTGCGCAGGCCGTGCACGTAGACCTCGACCGCGTTGCTGCTGATCTCGTCCTTCCAGCTATAGAGCTTTTCCTCGAGCTGGGCGCGCGACAGGACCATGCCGGGCCTCGCCAGCAAGGGCTCCAGCACCGCCCACTCGCGCGCAGACAAAACCACCGGCTGGCCCGCCACCGTCACCTCCCGCGTCGCGGGGTTGATGCTCACGCCCATGTGCTCGTACACCGGCTCGGCGCGCCCGGCCGCGCGGCGCAGCAAGGCGCGGATGCGAGCCAGCAGCTCGTCGAGGTCGTAGGGCTTGAGCACGTAGTCGTCGGCGCCAGCATCCAGGCCTTCGATGCGCTGCTGCACCGAGTCGCGCGCGGTGGCGATCAGCACGGGCATGCGCTGCTTGCGCGCGCGCAGGTTGCGCAGCACCTCGAGGCCGTCGCGGCGCGGCACGCCGAGGTCGAGCATCACGAGATCGTATTGCTGGGTGCGCAGGGCCGACTCGGCGGCCTCGCCGTCTTTCACCCAGTCCACCGCGTACTGCTCTGCGCGCAGCAGGTCGAGCACGGCTTCGCCGATCATCACGTCGTCTTCGAGGAGGAGGAGTCGCATGGGTGTGTCCGTTCTCGGGATTCGAGGCCGCGGCGGCGCCGAAAGTTCAGATCAGAGGAGCGAGCGGACTTCGCGCGCCGCCTCGAACAGCAGCGGCAGCATCTCGCGCTGCAGCGTCTCTTCCTGGTAGCGGGTGCCGGACAGCACCACGTTGAGCGCGGCCACTGTGTGGCCCTGCATGTCGCGCAGCGGCACCGCCAGCGCCTGCACGCCGAGTTCGTGCTCTTCGCTGGCAAAGCAATAGTCGTTCTTGCGCACCTGCGCCACCAGCTGCCGCAGGCCCCGCGCCTGCGTCACGGTGTGGGGCGTGAGCCGTGCGAGGTGGCGGCCCTTGAGCCACTGCGTGAACTGGGTCGGCGCCATCGCTGCCAGCAGGACCCGGCCGGTGGAGGTGGCATGCGCGGGCAGCCGTGCACCGAGGTGCAGGCCGTAGGCCAGCACGCGCGTCGGCGTGCCGTAGCTGCCGCTGCGCGCAACGATGACCGCCTCTTCGCCGTCGAGCACCACGGCCGAGAAGGACTCCCCGGTCTGCGCCGCCAGCCGGTTCAGCGTGGGCTGCAGCGCGCGTGGCAGCCGCGACGAAGCGAGGTAGCTGCCCGAGAAGCGCAGCACCTTCGGCGCCATCCAGAAATAGCTGCCATCGGTTTCCAGGTAGCCCAGGTGGGCCAGCGTCAGCAGGTGCCGGCGGGCCGCGGCACGCGTGAGGCCGGCGCGCTCGGCGGCCAGCGTGGCATTCAGGCGCTGGCGTTCGGTGTCGAAGCTTTCGAGCACCGCCATTCCCTTGGCGATGCCCTCGATGAAGTCGGCTCTGGCGATGGTCATTCGTCGTCTGTGGTCGAGTTGTTGCGCGATGATCGCGCACGCATTCGCATGATCGCACAGAGCCTCGCGCAGCGTCCCCACAGACCACCGAGTGCGCCCTACGCTCCACGAAACCCTCTCGGAGACACGAACATGCGCACACAAGTCGCGATCATCGGCGCCGGCCCAGCCGGCCTACTGCTCGGGCAGCTCCTGCACAAGGCAGGTATCGACAACATCATCGTCGAGCGCCAGAGCGGCGACTACGTGCTGGGCCGCATCCGCGCCGGCGTGCTGGAGCAGGTCACGATGGACCTGCTGGCCCGCGCGGGTGTCGACAGCCGCGCCAAGACCGAGGGGCTCCCGCACGAAGGCATCGAACTGCTGTTCAAGGGCGCGCGCCACCGCATCGACATGCACAGCCTCACGGGCGGCAAGCAGGTGACGGTGTACGGCCAGACCGAGGTGACGCGCGACCTGATGGAAGCGCGCACCGCGGAAGGCCTCACGACGATCTACAGCGCCGCGAACGTGAGCCTGCACGACTTCGATTCGGGCAAGCCGCGCGTGCGCTACGAGAAGGACGGCCGGACGCACGAGATCGAATGCGACTTCATCGCCGGCTGCGACGGCTACCACGGCGTGAGCCGCGCGAGCGTGCCGGCGGATGCGATCCAGACCTACGAGAAGATCTATCCCTTCGGCTGGCTCGGCGTGCTGGCCGACGTGCCGCCGGTGTCGCACGAACTGATCTATGCCAACACCGAACGCGGCTTCGCGCTGTGCAGCATGCGCAGCGCCACGCGCAGCCGCTACTACGTGCAGGTGCCGACCGAAGAGCGCGTGGAAAACTGGAGCGACGAAGCCTTCTGGAACGAACTGCGCGCGCGCCTCGATCCCGAAGCTCGCGCGCATTTGGCGACGGGGCCTTCGCTCGAGAAAAGCATTGCGCCCTTGCGCAGCTTCGTCGCCGAGCCGATGCGCTTCGGCTCGCTGTTCCTCGCGGGCGATGCAGCCCACATCGTGCCGCCTACCGGTGCCAAGGGGCTGAACCTGGCGACTGCCGACGTGGGCTACCTGTCGCGCGCGTTCGAGATCTTCTACGCAGAGAAGTCGGCCTCGGCACTGGATCGCTACTCGGACCTGTGCCTGCGTCGCGTCTGGAAGGCCGAGCGCTTCTCGTGGTGGTTCACCTCGCTGATGCATCGCTTTCCGGAGACGGGCGCCTTCGGCCAGAAGATCCAGGAGGCCGAACTCGACTACCTCGTGCACTCGACCGCCGCCTCTACCTCGCTGGCGGAGAACTACGTCGGCCTGCCGCTCGAAGACTTCTAGGCGGCTGCCGAAGCGGAGCGGCCCTCGAGTGCGGCCTTCATGGCCATCCCACCCTGCGCCATCATCGGCTCGATGTAGGCCGCGATGGCGTCGGGCAGCACGTCGGTGATCCAGACGAAGCGAGAACGGCCTTCTCCCTCGGTGAAAACCTGCGCGGAAGCATGGTGATGGGCGGCCTGCCCGCCGGTGACGGTGTAGGCCAGCCGCCGATGGGCGTCGTCGATGCCGACCAGCATTTCGCGCGCGACAAGACCGTTGGCGAAAGTGAGGATGCGGGCGCCTTCGGCGTCGATCGTGCAGCCGGTGAGAAAACCCGGTGCCAGCCGCGTGTGCACCGCCTTGAAGTCGCGCAGCGCATCCCATACCCGGGCAGCATCCGCCTCGACGATGAATTCCTTGTAGACCGTGGCCATGGCAAACCTCGCTTCAGGGGTTGATCAGGCGGTCATCATCGAGGAGCGCGGCGATGCGGTCTTGGAAAATCCTGCGGTCGCCCCGGGCCGCCTTGCGAAAGCCCCCCGGCGACACGCTGGCAGCGCGGCGGAAGGTGCGCACGAAGTTGCTGAGGTCGGCAAAGCCCACGTCGAGCGCCACCTCGGTCACGGGCCGGCTGCCGTCGTCGGCCAGCAGGCGCGCGGCATGCCGCAGGCGCGAGCGCACGAGGTACTGGTGCGGCGTGACGCCCAGCACCTGAGAGAAGAGCCGCAGGAAGTGGAACGAACTCAAGCCGGTTTCGGCGGCGGCGCCATCGAGGCCGATGTCGTGCTGCGAGTGCGCGTCGATCCACATCGCGGCATCGACCGCGCGGCGGCGGTCGCGCGGTACGGCCGTGGACGCGGAGCCGGACTTGGCTCGGTCGGACACGACTTCGACGAAGCGGCTCGCGAACCACATGCCGAGTTCGTCCAGGCCCACGTCGCTGTGCCCATCGGCCGCGGCCTGTGCGAGTTCGCCGATCACCACGAGTTCGGCCAGGGGCGGCAATCCGCCGGTGCGCCAGGTCTTCCGGTCGCCGCCGATCAGGTCGACAAAGCCCGGCGACAGGTGGAAGGCCAGGCACTCGTCGCCGCAGACATGGTGGTCGTGCGTGCAGACGTACTCGTCGCCCGGGCAGCCGACCAGCACCGATCCGGCGACCAGTTCGTAGGCTTGGCCGCGCGTGCGGTAGCCGAAGCTGCCCTTGCGCACATACGAGACCGAATAGCCTTCATGCAGTTCGGCAAAGGGCTGCGCATCGGGCCCCGCGTCGCAGCGGTAGCTGGCGACGCGGATCGGGTCGGTCTGCAGTTCGGTGGTGACGAGCATGGCTTGCGCCTTTCAGGTCCACCGCACCGCAATGCTCAGTCGATGGTCTGCATGGCCTGCCACACGCGCGCCGGGCTCAGCGGCATGTGCAGGCGCGGCGCGCGCGTGGCGAGGCCATTGCGTGCAAAGGCATCGGCCACCGCATTGACGATGGCCGGCGTGGCGCCGATGGTGCCGAGCTCGCCCACGCCCTTCACGCCCAGCGGGTTGTTCTTGCACGGCGTCGATTCGTCCATCTCCATCTGGAACATCGTGTCGACGATGTCGGCGCGCGGGGCCGCGTAGTCCATCAGGCTGCCGGTGACGGGCTGGCCGGTTTCGTTGTCGTACACCACCTGCTCGTACAGCGCCTGCCCGATACCCTGCACCGCGCCGCCCTCGAGTTGGCCGCGCACGATCATCGGATTGATGACCCGGCCCACGTCGTTGACCGAGCTGTAGGCCACCACGCTGATCTCGCCGGTGGGCGGATCGATCTCGATCTCGCAGATGTGGCAGCCGTTGGGCCAGGTCGGGCCGGCCACGGTGCTGGTGGAGTCGACGAAGATCTCGCGCCCCGGCTGCTTCGCCGCGAGCGTGAAGAGGTCGAGCTCGAGGTCGGTGCCGGCCACGTTGAAGACGCCGCGGCTGTAGACGATGTCGTCGATGGAGGCCTCGAACTCCTGCGCGGCGAGCTCGCGCGCCTTGTCGATGGTGCGCTCGGCACCGACGCGCACGGCCGAACCGCCGGTGAACAGCGAGCGAGAACCGGCGCTGCCGAAGCCATCGCCGCGGTCGGTATCGCCGAGCACCACGCGCACCTTCTCGATGGGCACGCCGAAAGCATCGACCGCGAGTTGCGCAAGCGAAGTGGCAATGCCCTGCCCCATGGCGTTGACGGCGGAAAACACCTCGATCACGCCATCGGCCTGCACCGAGACCGTGACACGCTCCTCGAACACATTGCCGCCTGTCCATTCGAGGAAGGTGGCGATGCCCAGGCCGCGGTGCCTGCCCTTGCTGGCCGAGTTGGCCGCGCGGGTCTCGAAGCCCTCCCAGTCAGCGAGCGTCAGCGCCTGGTCCATCACCGACTCGAAGTTGCCGGTGTCGTAGGTCTGCGCCATCGGGTTCTTGTACGGCATCTGCTCGGGGCGGATGAAATTGCGGCGGCGCAGCGCGATGCGGTCGATGCCGGTCTGGCGCGCGGCCTCGTCCATCAGCCGCTCGATGGTGAAGATGGCCTCGGGGCGCCCTGCTCCGCGATAGGCGCCGGTGGGCGCAGTGTTGGTGAGCACCGCCTTGAAATGGAAGTCGATGGTCTGGATGTCGTAGACACTGGTCTGCACCCAGGGGCCGATCAGCAGTTGGATCGCGACGCCGGTGCCCGTGGCGTAGGCGCCCACGTTGGCCAGCGTCTTGATGCGCAGGGCCAGGATCTTGCCGTCGGCGTCGAGCGCCATTTCGGCGCGCGCCTCGATGTCGCGCCCGTGCGCACTCGACAGGAACTCCTCGCTGCGCTCGGCCACCCACTTCACCGGCCGGTCCACCTGCAGCGCGGCGAAGGCGACCGCAATGTCTTCAGGGTAGGCACCGGTCTTCATGCCGAAGCCGCCACCGACGTCGCCAACCACCACGCGCACCTTTTCCTTTGGAAGGCCGATGGCGGCACAGACGGAATCGCGTACGCCGGAGGGCATCTGCGTGCTCATGCGGATCGTGAGGCGGCCGGTTTCGGGGTCGCGCGCCGCCAGCACGGAACGCGGCTCGATCGTCAGGGCGACCACACGCTGGTTGTGCACGTCGAGCGCCACCACATGGGCGGCCTTGGCGAAGGCCGCGGTCGCGGCCTCGCTGCTGCCGTGGCGCATTTCGGCGGCGATGTTGCCCGACGCTTCTTCGCACAACAGCGGTGCATCGCTGGCGGTGGCACTCTCGAGGTCGACCACCATGGGCAGGTCTTCGTAGTCGACCATGATGGCCTCGGCGGCATCGCGGGCCTGCTGCACCGTATCGGCCACCACGGCGGCCACGACTTCGCCGACGAAGCGTGCGCGCTCGTGCGCGATGGCATAGCGCGGCGGGCTGGCGCTGTCGCTGCCGTCCGCCCGCTTGAAGCCCGCGGCGCCCGGCAGAGGCTTGACGCCGGCCTCGGCCATCTCGGCACCTGTAATCACGCGCAGCACACCGGGCATGGCGGCAGCGGCGCTGGTGTCGATGGAGAGAATGCGCGCGTGCGGATAGGAGGATCGCAGGAAGACGAGATGCGCCTGCTCGGGAAGCGTGACGTCGTCGGTGTAGCGTCCGGCGCCTGACAGCAGGCTTTCGTCCTCGAGGCGGCGCACCGCCTGGCCGCTGCCGAAGCGCGTGGGGTTGGGTTCAGTGGTCAACATGGTCCTCTTGTGCTCATCCCCGGCGTGTGCGCGGGCCTGCCTGATCTGCTTGTGGAAGCTGCGATTGCAAGCTGTGGACTATAGGGTTTTCGGCGGGTTTTGTGGTGCCGCAGCGTGAGGGCCGAACCTTGTGGCGTGTCAGCAGTGTGCGATTTTCACCCGGCTGGATTCGGTTTCGCGAAGCCGTGTATACCTATGCCCATGCGACAACTGCCTTGGCTCGAACCCGGAGACGCCCTGCCCGACCCTGCCTCTGCCTGGGGCGTGGCCGACCCCGTCCCCGGGCTGCTGGCGGCCGGTGGGGCGCTCGATGTCGATACTTTGATGCAGGCCTATGGCAACTGCGTCTTCCCCTGGTTCAGCGAAGACCAGCCGATTCTGTGGTGGAGCCCGGACCCCCGCATGGTCCTGCAGGTGGCAGAGTTCAAGCTGCACCGGTCGCTGCGCAAGACGCTGTTGCGTTTCATGGAGACACCTGGATGCGAGGTGCGCATCGACCATGACTTCGCGGCCGTCATCAAGGCCTGTTCGGCCTCGCCGCGCGTCGGCCAGTCGGGCACCTGGATCGTGCCGGACATGGTCAGGGCCTATACGGATTTGCACGACGCCGGCCATGCCCACAGCGTCGAGACCTGGATCGACGGCAGGCTCGCGGGCGGACTCTACTGCGTAGCCCTGGGCCGCGCGGTGTTCGGCGAGTCGATGTTCACCCGCCGGCCGGACGCCTCGAAGATCGCGCTGGCCGCGCTCGTGTCGCTGTGCCGGCATGCCGGCGTCCAGATGATCGACTGCCAGCAGAACACCTCCCATCTCGCGAGCCTCGGCGCCCACGAGATGGCGCGCAAACGCTTCGTCGCACACGTGGCGCGGGTACGGCAACAGGAGGGCCCACGCTGGCGATTCGACCCCGTATACTGGTCCGAACTCCTTTCCGCGCGACCTCTTTCACCGACGTGACGCACCTCAAGGACCTTCCGCTTCACACGCTGCAGTTCTACGCAACGGCGCCCTACCCCTGCAGCTATCTGCCGGACCGGCAGGCCCGCTCGCAGGTGGCCACGCCCAGCCACCTGATCCACAACGACGCCTATTCAGACCTGGTGCTCAGCGGCTTCCGGCGCAGCGGCATGTTCACCTACCGCCCCTATTGCGACGGCTGCCGGGCCTGCATTCCGCTGCGGGTGCTGGCCAGCAGTTTCCGGCCCACGCGCAGCCAGCGCCGCGCGCTCAAACAGCATGCCGGCCTGCAGGCGCGCGTGCTCAAGCTGTGCTTCATGCCCGAGCACTACCAGCTCTACCTGCGCTACCAGACCGGCCGCCACGCGGGCGGCGGCATGGACCATGACAGCATCGACCAGTACACCCAGTTCCTGCTGCAGAGCCGTGTGAACTCCCGGCTGGTGGAGTTCCGCGAAACGCTGCCCGACGGCAGTGCGGGCGCGCTCAGGATGGTGTCCATCCTCGACGTGCTGAACGACGGCATCTCGGCCGTCTACACCTTCTACGAGCCCGATACCCGCGCCGCGCCGGGCCGTCCCGAGCAAGCGGACGGCCCCCAGGGGGGGCAGCGAGAACACGAAGGGTCGAGCGTGGGGGCAATCTCCACCGGCTACGGCACCTACAGCGTGCTCTGGCAGATCGAGCAGGCCCGCAAGCTGGGGCTGCCGCACGTCTACCTCGGGTACTGGATCGAACACAGCCCGAAAATGAGCTACAAGGCGCGTTTCTCCCCGCACGAAGTATTGGTGGATGGACACTGGCAGGCGCCGGGCGATTTCACAAGGTAAAATGGCGCCCGGTCATCACCGCAGAGCGCCATGAGAAAAAACCAATCCGACATTCCCGCCGTTCCCGTGATCCAGGTGATCGAGCGCATGTTCGCGCTGATCGATGTCCTGGCATCCCGCGAGGAGGCGATTTCGCTGAAGGAAATCAGCGAAAAGACCGGGCTTCATCCCTCGACCACGCACCGTATCCTCAACGACCTGGCGGTCGGCCGCTTCGTCGACCGGCCCGAAGCCGGAAGCTACCGGCTGGGCATGCGCCTGCTGGAACTGGGCAACCTGGTGAAGGGCCGGCTCAACGTGCGCGATGCAGCACTCGGCCCGATGCGCGAGTTGCACAAGCTGACGCAGCAGCCCGTCAACCTCAGCATGCGCCAGGGCGACGAAATCGTGTACATCGAGCGCTCCTACAGCGAGCGCTCGGGCATGCAGGTGGTGCGGGCCATCGGCGGACGGGCCGCCCTGCACCTGACCTCGACGGGCAAGCTGTTCCTGGCGGCGGACGATCCGCAGCGGGTGCGCAGCTATGCCACGCGCACGGGCCTGGCGGGCCACACGCGCAACAGCATCACCCAATTGCCGGCGCTGGAGCGTGAGCTGTCGAAGGCGCGCCAGTACGGCATCGCCCGCGACAACGAGGAACTGGAACTGGGCGTGCGCTGCATGGCTGCCGGCATCTACGACGATCAGGGCAAGCTGGTGGCGGGCCTGTCGATCTCGGCGCCGGCCGACCGGCTGGACGAAGGCTGGCTGCCCAAGCTGCAGGCCACGGCCAATGAAATCTCGGGCGCGCTGGGCTTCAAGGACGGGATGGCCGTCACGCCCTCGCCCGCAAGCAGCAGCACCCCGCCGGCAGGCTGACCCGAAGAAGAAGGCCTGCCTCAAAAGCAAACAGGCCCTGCGAAGGGCCTGTTTTCATTGTGGTCTGGCGGACTGTTGCGAATCGATCAGCCGGCCACCTGGTAGCTGGTATTGCGCGAAGAAGCGGCTGGGGTCCCGTTGGCATGGGTGGCCTCCACCCAGCGGCGAACCCGCTCGGCGTCGGCGATGCGGCTGAACTTGCCGGCCGAATCCAGGAACACCATGATCAGCTTGCGCCCGGCCACCCGGGCCTGCATCACGAGGCACTGGCCGGCTTCGGAGATGTAGCCGGTCTTCTGCACGCCGATTTCCCAATCGGGGCTCTTCACGAGACGGTTGGTCGTGTTGAACTGCAGCACGCGGTTGCCGACCTCGACCTGGTACTCAGGCGAAGTGGACAGGGAACGCACCGTGGCATCGGAGTAGGCAGCATTGACCAGCAGCGCCAGGTCTTGCGCGCTCGACTGATTGCGGCTCGACAGGCCGGTGGGCTCCACGTAGCGCGTGTCCTTCATGCCGAGCATCTTTGCCTTGGCGTTCATGATGCTCACGAAGGTCGTCAGGCCACCCGGGTAGGTGCGGCCCAGCGCATGCGCGGCGCGGTTTTCGCTCGACATCAGCGCCAGGTGGAGCAGTTCGCCGCGCGAGAGCGTGGTGCCGACCGTCAGGCGCGAACTGCTGCGCTTTTCGGTGTCGACGTCGTCCTGCGTGATGGTGATGAGTTCGTCGTTCGGCAGATGGGCCTCGCTGATGAGCAGGCCGGTCATGAGCTTGGTGAGCGATGCAATCGGCAGCACGGCATGGTCGTTCTTGCTGAACAGCACTTCGTGCGTGTCCTGGTCGACGACCAGCGCGACGCTCGACTTCAGGTCGAGCACGTCCTCGGTGCCATGCAGGCCGGCCATCTGGCCGAAAGATTGGCGCGGCGCCTCTGTGACGCGAACCACCGAGCGGCGCTGCACGGCCACTACAGTCTTGCCGTTCCTCTTGCGGATGGTGGCCACGACATTGCGGCCGCCACGAACCACCTTGTCCGCTTTTTCGTTGTTCTCGGCCCGTCCGGCACGCGCCGTCTTGGACGATGCGCTGCGCTTGACCTCGACCGGCACCGGCCCCTTCGCCTTCTTGGCGACGGCGGCTTTGGCAACAGGCTTTTCTTTCTTCGCGGCCTGGGCGCCAGGCAGCAAAAACGCCGCGGCGCACAGCGCAACGGCGAGCATTTTGAGTGCGGGTAGAAACCGCTGGCTGGAAACTCGGCGGAGACGGGCTTCAGACATTTATAAATCTCCAGCGGCGACAAACGAGGACCGCAGTGTATCGAAATCAAAAAAGGCACGCAATATCAGTTACTTGCGTCCTCTTCTTCAATCGAAAATCAAGGACCGCCTAAAACCTAACCCTGTGCCGCAACTCTCTCAGCTTGGCTCTGTAACTTGTTGAGCGCGCTCAAATAAGCCTTTGCCGAAGCGACCACGATGTCCGGGTCTGCACCCACACCGTTGACCACCCGCCCTGCGTTTTGTAACCGAACTGTAACCTCCCCTTGGCTTTCCGTCGAGCCACTGATGGCATTGACAGAGTAAAGAACCATTTCAGCGCCGCTCTTGACGTGCGACTCGATGGCTTTCAGGGAAGCATCAACCGGGCCATTCCCGTCGGATTCGCCGGTGACTTCCTTGCCCTGGACGGTGAACACGACCTTCGCCTGGGGGCGCTCGCCGGTTTCGCTGTGCTGAGAGAGAGAAACGAAAGCAAACTGCTCACCAACGTTCGACACCTCTTCCGCGCTGACGAGCGCGAGGATGTCCTCGTCGAAAATTTCCGACTTGCGGTCGGCCAGCTCCTTGAACCGGAGGAACGCGGCATTGATGTCGCCCTCGCTTTCCATGGCCACGCCCAGCTCCTGCAGTCGCTGCTTGAAGGCGTTGCGGCCGCTGAGCTTGCCAAGCACGATCTTGTTGGCCGCCCATCCCACGTCCTCGGCGCGCATGATCTCGTAGGTGTCGCGCGCCTTGAGCACGCCGTCCTGGTGAATGCCCGAGGCGTGCGCGAAGGCGTTGGCCCCCACCACCGCCTTGTTGGGCTGCACCACGAAGCCGGTGGTCTGGCTGACCATGCGGCTCGCGGCCACGATGTGCTGCGTGTCGATGCGCAGGTCGAGCCCGAAATAATCCTTGCGGGTCTTCACCGCCATGACCACTTCCTCGAGCGAGCAGTTGCCCGCGCGCTCGCCCAGCCCGTTGATGGTGCATTCCACCTGGCGCGCGCCGCCAATCTTCACGCCCGCCAGCGAATTCGCCACGGCCATGCCGAGGTCGTTGTGGCAGTGCACCGACCAGATCGCCTTGTCGCTGTTGGGAATGCGCTCGCGCAGCATCTTGATGAAGTTGCCGTAGAGCTCGGGAATGGCGTAGCCGACAGTGTCCGGCACGTTGATGGTGGTGGCACCTTCGTTGATCACGGTTTCGAGCACCCGGCACAGGAAGTCCGGGTCGCTGCGATAGCCGTCTTCGGGGCTGAACTCCACGTCCGCCAGCTGGTTGCGCGCGAAACGCACGGCCAGCTTGGCCTGCTCGTGCACTTCGTCGGGCGACATGCGCAGCTTCTTCTCCATGTGAAGCGGCGAGGTCGCGATGAAGGTGTGGATGCGCCCCCGGGCCGCGCCCTTGAGGGCCTCGGCCGCGCGCGCAATGTCGCGGTCGTTGGCGCGCGAAAGGCCGCACACCGTCGAGTCCTTGATCGCATTGGCAATCGCCTTTACGGCCTCGAAGTCGCCGTTCGAGCTGGCGGGAAAGCCGGCTTCGATGACGTCGACCTTCAGCCGCTCCAGCAGCTTGGCGATGCGCATCTTTTCATCGCGCGTCATCGAGGCGCCGGGCGACTGCTCCCCGTCGCGCAGGGTGGTGTCGAAAATAATGAGTTGGTCGGTCATCGTGGATCTCCTGTGTTCGTTCCCACCTTGCGCGTCGGCAGCGTCAGGCGGCTTCAACCACCGATTGTGCGCCGTGTGCGCCCAGGGCACGAGCACGCTGCACGCCCGAGACAATTGCCTTCAGCGACGCCGTGATCACGTTCGCGTCGATGCCCACGCCGAACAGCGTGCGGCTTTCGTCGACGCGCAGTTCGAGGTAAGCCACGGACTTCGCATCGGCGCCGGCGCCGATGGCATGCTGGTGGTAGTCCATCACGCGTACCGTATGGCCGGTGGCCTGGCTCAGTGCTTGCGTGAAGGCGTCGATGGGGCCGTTGCCGCGGCCTTCGATGGCATGGGTTTCACCGTTCCACGACAGGTCGCCGCGCAGGACCACGGAGGCGTTGGCGCCCTCGCCTTCTTCCTCGATCACGCGGTGCTGCAGTGCCTGAGCGGTCTCGATGCCGTACTCGCGCACGAACAACTGCCAGAGGTCGGCGGCGGTGAGCTCCTTGCCGGCAACGTCCATCACGCGTTGCACGGTCTGCATGAATTCCATCTGCAGGCGGCGCGGCATCTCGAGGCCATATTCGCTCTCGAGCAGGTAGGCCATGCCGCCCTTGCCGGACTGGCTGTTGACGCGGATCACGGCTTCATAGCTGCGGCCCACATCCTTCGGGTCGATGGGGAGATAAGGCATGTCCCAGATGTCGCCTTCCTTGCGCGCGGCGAAGGCCTTCTTGATCGCGTCCTGGTGCGAGCCCGAGAACGAGGTGTAGACGAGGTCGCCCACATACGGATGGCGCGGGTGCACGGGAATCTGGTTGCAGTGCTCGACGGTGGCACGGATCTCGTCGATATTCGAAAAATCGAGCTCGGGCGAAACGCCCTGCGTGTAGAGGTTGAGCGCGACGTTCACGAGATCAAGGTTGCCGGTGCGCTCGCCATTGCCGAACAGACAGCCCTCAATGCGCTCGGCGCCGGCCATCAAGGCCAGTTCGCCGGCCGCGGTGCCGGTGCCGCGGTCGTTGTGCGGATGCACGCACAGCACGATCGAATCGCGGCGCGCAAGGTTGCGGTGCATCCACTCGATCATGTCGGCGAAGATGTTCGGCGTTGAATGCTCCACCGTCGTGGGCAGGTTCACGATGCATTTGCGCTGCGGCGTCGGGGCCCAGACCTCGGTTACCGCATCGACCACGCGCTTCGAGAACATGACGTCGGTGCCGGAGAACATCTCGGGCGAGTACTGGAAGGTCCACTGCGTGTTCGGCTGCCTGGCGGCGAACTCGTTGAACATGCGGGCATGGCTGCTGGCCAGCTCGACGATCTGGTCTTCGTCCATGCCGAGCACCACGCGGCGCATCACGGGCGCCACGGCGTTGTAGAGGTGCACGATGGCGCGCGGTGCGCCCTGCAGCGATTCGAAGGTGCGTTCGATGAGATGGTCACGCGCCTGCGTCAGCACCTGGATCGTCACGTCGTCGGGAATGCGGTCTTCCTCGATGAGCTTGCGCACGAAGTCGAATTCGACCTGCGAGGCAGAGGGAAAGCCGACTTCGATTTCCTTGAAGCCGATGGCCACGAGGGTTTCGAACATGCGCATCTTGCGCGCGATGTCCATGGGCTCGACCAGCGCCTGGTTGCCATCACGCAGGTCGGTCGACAGCCAGATCGGCGCCTTGGTCAGCACGGCATCGGGCCAGGTGCGGTCCTTGAGGCCGATCGGGGCGAATGCGCGGTATTTGCTTTGAGGTTGCTTGAGCATGTCGATTTCTCTGAGATGGTTGGTAATCAACCAGCAACCCCAAAAACAAACGGCCCGTTGCTGGTGCGAACGGGCCGTGGTGAGGGATTTGCGCGTGCGCTACCGTCTCCGCCCGTGAGGGAGGGCTAGTAGGGCCAGCAGCGAAATCTTGGTCATGAGGGCTGTGAATGTAGCACAAGCCGCCGTCAGTTATGCAAGCCCCGTTCGTCCGGCTCTTCGGTCGAGGTGCTGATCACGCTCGCCGGCTGCCCCTTGGCCTTGCGCCACGCGTAGACCACGTAGCCACTCAGGCCGTACATGACGAAAAGGCCGAACAGCACGGTGGGCGGATGGATGTTGATGACCGCGATCCCGAGCGCGATGAGCACGATTGCGGCAAAGGGCACGCTCTTCTTCATCTGGATGTCCTTGAAGCTGTAGAACGGCGCATTGGTGACCATCGTGAGGCCCGCATACAGCGTGAAGGCAAAGGTGACCCAGGTGATCTGCGTCCACGAGAGATACAGCACCTCCCCGCCGCGCTTGCCCCATTCGTCCACGAGCCAAATAAAGCCTGCTACCAGTGCAGCAGCCGCGGGCGACGGCAGCCCCTGGAACCAGCGCTTGTCGACCACGCCGGTGTTCACGTTGAAGCGCGCGAGCCGCAGCGCCGCGCAGGCGCAATACACGAAGGCGGCGATCCAGCCCCAGCGGCCCAGGCCCTTGAGCGACCACTCGTAGGCGATGAGCGCCGGCGCGGCGCCAAACGACACCATGTCGGACAGCGAATCCATCTGCTCGCCGAACGCGCTCTGCGTGTTGGTCATGCGGGCCACGCGCCCGTCCAGGCTGTCGAGAATCATCGCGGCGAACACACCGAGCGCCGCGAGGTCGAATCGCGCATTCATGGCCATCACGACCGAGTAGAAACCGCCGAACAACGCCGCGAGCGTGAACAGGTTCGGCAGGATGTAGATGCCCTTGCGGCGCTTGCGCGGCTGCACGTCGTCGGGAATCGTATCGTCATGCATTGGAATGGCCTCCATCGCTCGCGGGCGCTGCGCGGTCAGCTATCCATTCGATAGCATCTATGTCTGTGAGTCGCATGGCTTGCAGTGTAGTTCAGGGGACCTCTTCGGCCCCTGCAAACAAAAGGGCCACCGCGACGGGTGGCCCTTGGGAAACGGGTGCCGAAAGCACCCTCTCGCCGGGAAGATCAGTTGCGGGTCTGATCGACCAGTTTGTTCTTCTTGATCCAGGGCATCATCGCGCGCAGCTTTTCGCCGACGACTTCGATCTGGTGCTCTGCATTCAGGCGGCGGCGGCTGATCAGCGCAGGCTGGCCGGCAGCGGCCTCGAGCACGAAGCTCTTGGCGTATTCGCCGGTCTGGATGTCGCGCAGCACTTGCTTCATGACCTTCTTGGTCTCGTCGGTCACGATGCGCGGGCCCGTGACGTACTCGCCGTATTCGGCGTTGTTCGAGATCGAGTAGTTCATGTTGGCGATGCCGCCTTCATAGATCAGGTCGACGATCAGTTTGAGTTCGTGCAGGCATTCGAAGTAGGCCATTTCGGGCGCGTAGCCGGCTTCCACCAGCGTTTCGAAGCCGGCCTTGATCAGCTCGACCGTACCGCCGCACAGAACCGCTTGTTCGCCGAACAGGTCGGTCTCGGTTTCTTCGCGGAAGTTGGTCTCGATGATGCCGGCCTTGCCGCCACCGTTGGCGGTGGCGTAGCTCAGCGCGAGGTCACGCGCCTTGCCGGTCTTGTCCTGGTGCACGGCCACGAGGTGGGGCACGCCGCCGCCTTGGGTGTAGGTGCTGCGCACCGTGTGGCCGGGGGCCTTGGGAGCCACCATCCACACGTCGAGGTCGGCGCGCGGCTGAACGAAGCCGTAGTGCACGTTGAAGCCGTGCGCGAAGACGAGCGAAGCGCCTTCCTTGATGTGCGGGGCCACGTCGTTCTTGTAGACGTTGGCGATCTGCTCGTCAGGCAACAGGATCATGACCACGTCGGCCGCCTTCACGGCGTCGGCGACTTCGGCGACCTGCAGGCCGGCCTTGCCGACCTTGTCCCACGAAGCACCGCCCTTGCGCAGGCCGACCACGACCTTGACGCCGCTGTCGTTCAGGTTCTGCGCGTGCGCATGGCCTTGCGAGCCGTAACCGATGATTGCTACCGTCTTGCCCTTGATGAGGCTCAGGTCCGCGTCTTTGTCGTAGTAAACCTTCATGTATTTCTCCTAAAAAATCTCAAGCACCCGCAGAGCGGGTGAATTTCACTCAGAGGCCGGAGGAATTCCGGTCCTTCATTTGCTGGTTGATGGACACGAGGCTGTCGTGGATGCGGAACAGCACGATGAGCAGTTCGCTGTAGATGCGAACACCGATGGCACCGAAGATCAGGAACGTGAAGGCCGGCAGGTACTGGCGCTGGTAGAGCGCCGCCCCCGCAAGGACAATCACGCCCAGCAGGCCGAGAAAGTAGAGCACCCGGACGATCGCGGGAGTCACCATCCTGTCGAAACCGAGCAGACCTCGCATCACTTTTGCCTCATGTGTGGATGAACGGATGAACTGAGGGCGCCTTCACCCTCCTACACGCGCAGAATGCGCTCGCCGCGGCCGATGCCGCTGGCACCGGTACGGACAGTCTCGAGGATAGCGCTACGTTCGATCGCTTCCAGAAAAGCGTCGTTCTTGCCATGGTCGCCAGTGAGTTCGATGGTGTAGCTCTTGTCGGTCACGTCGATGATGCGGCCGCGAAAAATTTCAGCCATGCGCATCATTTCCTCGCGCTCCTTGCCGACCGCGCGCACCTTCACCATCATGAGCTCGCGCTCGGTGTAGGCGCCTTCGGTCAGGTCGACGACCTTCACGACTTCGATCAGGCGGTTCAGGTGCTTGGTGATCTGCTCGATCACGTCGTCGGAACCGGTCGTGACGATGGTCATGCGCGAGAGGCTCGCGTCCTCCGTGGGTGCGACCGTCAGCGATTCGATGTTGTAGCCACGGGCCGAGAACAGGCCCACCACGCGGGAAAGAGCACCCGGCTCGTTTTCCAGCAGCACTGCAATGATGTGTTTCATGTTTGCGCGACTCCTCTTTTCGCCGCCCTCCCCCGCGCACGGTAATGCGCGGGCTTGGCGGGCAATAGATTCGTCAGTAAAGGTTGAGCGAGAGAAAAATGCCCCGCGGATCAGAGATCCTCGGAACCCATCAGCATCTCGGTGATGCCCATGCCGGCCTTCACCATCGGGAACACGTTCTCGGTGGGGTCGGTGCGGAAGTCCATGAACACCGTGCGGTCCTTGAGCTTGCGTGCTTCGCGCAACGCGGGCTCCACGTCTTGCGGACGCTCGATCAGCATGCCGACATGGCCATAGGCCTCGGCGAGCTTCACGAAGTTGGGCAGTGCGTCCATGTAGCTGTGGCTGTAGCGGCCGGAGTATTCGATCTCCTGCCACTGGCGCACCATGCCCAGGTAGCGGTTGTTGAGCGAGCAGATCTTGATCGGCGTGTTGTATTGCAGGCAGGTGGAGAGTTCCTGGATGCACATCTGCACCGAGCCTTCGCCGGTGATGGTGAACACTTCCGAATCGGGCTTCGCGAGCTTGATGCCCATGGCGTAGGGAATGCCCACACCCATGGTGCCCAGGCCACCCGAGTTGATCCAGCGGCGCGGCTCGTCGAAGCGATAGTACTGGGCAGCCCACATCTGGTGCTGGCCCACGTCCGACGTGATGTACGCGTCGGCGTCCTTGGTCATGTTCCAGAGGGTCTCGACCACGTACTGCGGCTTGATCACGTCCTTGTTGCCGCGGTCGTACTTGAGGCAGTCGCGCGAGCGCCAGGCTTCGATGGTCTTCCACCAGTCGGCCAGCGCGCCGGCGTCGGGCTTGGTGGTGCTCTCGCGGATCATCGAGATCAGCTCGGTGAGCACGTCCTTCACGTCGCCGACGATCGGGATGTCGACCTTCACGCGCTTGGAAATGCTCGACGGGTCGATGTCGACGTGGATGATCTTGCGTTCGTTCTGCGCGAAGTGCTTGGGGTTGCCGATCACGCGGTCGTCGAAGCGCGCGCCCACGGCCAGCAGCACGTCGCAGTTCTGCATCGCGTTGTTGGCTTCGATGGTGCCGTGCATACCCAGCATGCCGAGGAACTTGCGGTCGCTCGCCGGATAGGCACCCAGGCCCATCAGCGTATTCGTGACCGGATAGCCGAGCATGTCGACCAGCGTGCGCAGCTCGTTGGTGGCATTGCCCAGCAGCACGCCACCGCCGGTATAGATGTAGGGACGCTTCGCGGCCAGCAGTAATTGCAGCGCCTTGCGGATCTGTCCGCCGTGGCCTTTGCGGACCGGGTTGTACGAGCGCATCTCGACCTTGTCGGGATAGCCTGCATAAGGCGTTTTCTTGAACGAAACGTCCTTGGGCACATCCACCACCACCGGGCCGGGACGGCCGCTGCGTGCGATGTGGAAGGCCTTCTTCATCGTCATGGCCAGATCCTTGGGATCCTTGACGAGGAAGTTGTGCTTGACGATGGGACGGGTGATGCCGACCGTGTCGCATTCCTGGAAGGCGTCGAGGCCGATGGCGGCCGTCGGCACCTGGCCCGAGATGATCACCATCGGGATCGAGTCCATGTACGCCGTCGCGATGCCGGTAACCGCATTGGTCAGGCCGGGACCGGAGGTGACCAGCGCCACGCCGACGTCGCCGGTGGCGCGCGCATAGCCGTCGGCCGCGTGGACGGCAGCCTGCTCGTGGCGTACCAGCACATGCTGGATGGTGTCCTGCTTGTAGAACGCGTCGTAGATGTAGAGAACCGCGCCGCCCGGGTAGCCCCAGACGTACCGGACGCCTTCGGCCTGCAGTGCCTTGACCAGCACTTCAGCGCCCATGAGTTCTTGCGTCGGATTGCCTGCGCCTGAGGACGCGGCTGCTGCGGAAGCGATTTCCGCCTTGGAGATTTCCATGATCAACCTTTGTGTTATTTCGGGAACGAAATACCTTGGGTGCCCCTTGCCAACCCTTGTGGGGCCGCGCCAGGACTTGAGGCCAAAGCCATGGGCGGACTGATGTTCCGCCGGACCGTGACCCGTTTGCCTTTTGACTTGCAAGGCGAATTATGACATTTCCGGGCGTTCAGATTCGCTTCAGCTGCCCTGTAAAGCCACAAAGGCATAATCCGCGGCGATAAACACACATGCGACTTACGCAATCGCCAGACCCCTTTTCCCATGCGGCGCGCCTTTCGCGCCCCCTCTCGCTTGGCCACTGAACAAGAACTCTCCGACTTCCTGAAAAGCGTCGAACGGCGCGCTTTCAAGCGCTCGGTCTACCACGTGCGGGATGAAGAAGCTGCGCTCGATATCGTGCAGGACAGCATGATGAAGCTGGCGCAGCACTACGGTGACAAGCCCCCGGCCGAGTTGCCGATGCTGTTCCAGCGCATCCTGTCGAACTGCACGCTCGACTGGTTCCGCCGCCAGAAAACCCGGCGTGCCCTGTTCTCCAACCTCAGCGATTTCGAATCGATCGACGACGACGGAGATTTCGACCTGCTGGAGAACTTCGTCTCGCCGACCGACTCTAGGGAATCGGAGAGTGCCGAAGACACGACCCGCCGCGCCCAGGTCTTCCACGAAATCGAGGAACAGATCGCGGCACTGCCGGGTCGTCAACGCGAGGCTTTCCTGATGCGTTACTGGGAGGAAATGGACGTCGCAGAGACGGCCGCTGCGATGGGCTGCTCCGAGGGCAGCGTCAAAACCCATTGTTCGCGAGCCGTTCACGCTCTGAGCAAGGCGCTCAAGGCCAAGGGAATATCGCTATGAACACTAAGGTTCCAACATCAACTTCCAGCACCGCCGAAGACCAGTTCGGTCAGCGCGTGATTGCCCGCCTTTCGGCCGGCAATCGGGAGTTGCCGCACGACATCGGCGAACGGCTTCGCGTGGCGCGCGCACAGGCCGTGGCCGCGCGCAAGCTGCCTCCGCAGCTGCGAACCGCGACTGTGGCGGTGCAGTCGGGTCATACGCTCACGATGGGTGGCAGCTGGTGGACCCGCATCGGCTCCGTGGTGCCGCTGATCGCACTCGTGGCCGGCCTGATCGCCATCAGCGCGATGCAGGAGGACGATCGCGCCAGCGAACTGGCCGAAGTGGATTCCGCGCTGCTGACGGGCGACCTGCCGCCCGCCGCCTACACCGACCCCGGTTTCGCTCAATTCCTGAAGGCCGACAGCGCCTCCGACTGAACCCTCACCAACCGAATGCGACGCCGCTCCATCTCCAGCGCGAACACTACCCATCCGTTGCGCCCGCTCCAGGCGGGCGTAGTCGTTTGGGCGGGTGCGCTTGCGGTCGCAGCCTTCGGCCTGACGCTCGCCAACGCCCAGCCCCCCACCGAGGCGGCGGTCAAGGGCTCGACCCCGGCAAGTTCCGCGTCTGCCACCAGCCCGAAGGCCGTCTCGACCACAAGGCCACTCTGGAGTGAACTCACGGCCGAGCAGCAGCAGGCCCTCAAGCCGCTCAGCGTTCACTGGAACACGCTGAACGTCGGCCAGAAAAGGAAATGGCTGGCGCTGTCTCGCAACTACGCGAGCATGTCGGCCGAAGATCAATCCACCCTGCACAGCCGCATGATCGAATGGGCTGCCCTGAGCAACCAGCAACGTGCGCAGGCTCGCCTGAACTTCGCCGAGGTCAAGCGCATTTCACCCGACGAGCGCAAAGTCAAATGGGAGCAGTACCAAGCCTTGAGCGAGGAAGAAAAGCGCAAGCTTGCGGAACGCGCCCCACCCAAGCCACGCGGGGCAGCCATTCCCGTTCGGCCGGTTTCGTCCCAGAAGCTCGTGCCGGTGCCGGCCGTCACGCCTGCAGGGCAGCACACGCCCAGAATCCTGCTGGCACCGCCGCCCCCGGCCGTGCCCGCAACGATCCTGGTGGCCTCGCCGCCGGAGCGAGCCCCCGCGGTCACGACGCCGGCGGTTTCCGTCACGCCTGCGCCCCCGGCGCCAGCCAGCGCCACGTCCGCGCCGGTTCCGGCGGAAGCCCAGGTACCGGCGCCGTCTTCTGGGGCCGAGGCACCTCCCTCTGCCCCCTGATCCCAAGGCTCCGATGGTTTCCAGCTCCCCCGAGGCGTCGGGCTCCGATCAGGCCGCCTCGCAGATTCCTCCAGCAACCCACGCTCCTGTTTCGATAGTGCCGGGCCTCTGGCGCCGCATGGCCTGCTGGCTCTATGAGGGCATGCTGCTGTTCGCCGTGGTGTTCGTTTCAGGCTGGCTCTTCAGCACGCTGGGCCAGATGCGCGACGCCATGGATTCACGGCGCCATCTTTTTCAGGCTTTTCTCTTCGTGGTGTTCGGCGTGTACTTCGTCTGGTTCTGGACCAAGGGTCAGACCCTCGCCATGAAGACCTGGAACCTCCGCATCGTCGATGCACACGGACGGCCTGTCAGCCAGCGCCGGGCGTTGGCGCGCTACTTGCTGAGCTGGGTCTGGTTTCTGCCGCCGCTGGCCGCCATTGCGCCGTTCAAGCTGTCGGGCGGCGAATCGACCGTCCTGATTTTCGGCTGGGTCGCCGTCTGGGCGCTGCTGGCGCGTTTTCACCCCGAGCGCCAGTTCTGGCACGACGCCTGGGCCGGTACACGGCTCATCACCTCCAAACCGATGAGTCGCCGATGAGTGCCTTGCCCAAGCTCCCCGATCCCGCCGTCAATCCGCAGAAAGCCCGCAAGGGCCTCGAACGGGTCTGGCATGCCGCGCTGATTTCTCTGCACGGCCTGCGCGCCGGCTGGAGCGAGCCCGCTTTCCGCCAGGAAGCCATCATGTCGATCGTGATGATCCCGGCCGCCTTCTGGCTCGGACGCGGCTGGACCGAGGTGGCGCTGCTCGCGGGCAGCGCGATCCTGGTGATGATCGTCGAGCTGCTCAACACCGCCGTCGAAGCAGCCATCGACCGCATCGGGCCCGAGTGGCACGACCTCTCCAAGCGCGCCAAGGACATGGGCAGCGCCGCGGTGTTGCTTTCGCTCACGCTTTGCGGGGGCATCTGGGCGGCGGCGTTGTGGCAACGATTCGTGTCATGAGCAGGCCTGCGGGCTGCGGCATGATGGCAGGATGAATCCTGAATTTTCGATTTGCGTGTATTGCGGCTCGCGCCCCGGCGAGCGCCCCGAGTTTTCCCAGGCCGCACAAGCGGTCGGCCAATGGATCGGCCGGCATGGCGGCCAACTGGTCTATGGCGGCGGCCGCACCGGCCTGATGGGCACGGTGGCCGAGGCCACCCGCCTCGCCGGCGGCCGCGTGGTCGGCATCATCCCCAAGGCACTGGTCGACAAAGAACTGGCCAACCCGCTGTGCGATGAACTGCATGTGGTCGACACCATGCACGAGCGCAAGGCCATGATGGGCGAGCGCGCCGACGCCTTTGTCGCCCTGCCGGGCGGCATCGGCACCTTCGAGGAACTGTTCGAGATCTGGACCTGGCGCCAGCTCGGCTATCACGACAAGCCGACCGGCATCCTCAACACCGCCGGCTATTACGACGGCCTGCTGGGCTTCCTGGCGCACAGCGTGCGCGAAGGCTTCATGGGCGAATGGCAGATGGAACTGATCCGCACCGGTACCGACGTGCCCGAACTGCTCACGGCGCTGCGCGCCGAAGTGCCGCTCCACCCGCGCGAAGACAGGCTGTCGGAAAACCTCTGAGGCGCGCGGTTCGAAAAAAGCCCCCGTTGCCGGAGGCTTTTGCTTCAGACTGCGTTCTCGTTTTCTTCGCCGGTGCGGATCCGCACGATGCGCTCCACGTCCGTCACGAAAATCTTCCCGTCGCCAATCTTCCCGGTGCGCGCCGAGCTGACGATGGCCTCGATGCAGCGTTCCACATCGGCCTCGTTGACGACAACTTCCACCTTCATCTTGGGCAGGAAGTCGACCACGTATTCGGCGCCGCGGTAGAGCTCGGTGTGCCCCTTCTGGCGGCCGAAGCCCTTGACCTCGGTGACGGTCAGTCCGGTAACGCCCACTTCGGCCAAGGCCTCGCGCACGTCCTCGAGCTTGAAGGGTTTGACGATGGCGGTGATCTGCTTCATGGTTTTTGCGCTCCGGCGGTTTCGTTGAATTTGCTGGTGATAGGGTAACGCCAATCCTTGCCGAAGCTTCGGTGGGTGACCCGGATGCCTACCGGCGCCTGACGCCGCTTGTATTCGTTGATCCTGATGAGCCGCGCAACCCGCTCGACCACCGCGCGGTCGTAGCCCGCGGCAATGATCTCGTCGATGCCTTCGTCGTCCTGCATGTAGCGTGCCAGGATGCCGTCAAGGATGTCGTAGGGCGGCAGGCTGTCCTGGTCGGTCTGATCGGGGCGCAGCTCGGCGCTGGGAGGCCGCGTGATGATCCGCTCGGGGATCGGCGCCGCCCCCGTGCCGTACGGATCGTGGGCATTGCGCCAGCGCGCCAGCGCAAACACGGTGGTCTTGAGCAGGTCCTTGATGACCGCGAAACCGCCCGCCATGTCGCCGTAGAGTGTGCAGTAGCCGGTGGCCATCTCGCTCTTGTTGCCCGTGGTGAGCACGATGGCGCCGAACTTGTTCGACAGCCCCATCAGCAGCGTGCCGCGGATGCGGGCCTGGATATTTTCCTCCGCCGTGTCTTCGGGCCGGCCCTTGAATTCCTCTGCCAGCGCATCCTTGAAGGATTCGAAGGTGTGCTTGATCGAAATCTCGTCGTAGCGCACGCCCAGGCGGCCGGCCATGTCGCGCGCATCGATCCAGCTGATGTCGGCGGTATAAGGCGAAGGCATCATCACCGCGCGAACCTTGTCCTTGCCCAGTGCATCGACCGCGATCGCAAGCACCAATGCGGAGTCGATACCGCCCGAAAGCCCCAGGATGGCGCCTGGAAAACCGTTCTTGCCGACGTAGTCGCGCACGCCCAGCACCAGTGCGTCCCAGAGCTGTGCTTCGGCGTCGCGCGGGGGTGCGATGGCAGCCGGCTCGGCCACGAAGCCGACGCTGCCCCGGAGCGTGCGCTCCAGCTGCGCGAAGACCAGCTTCTCCCGGAAGCTCTCCGCCTGCATGGCGGTGGTGCCATCGGCCTGCAGCGCGAACGAAGCGCCATCGAACACCACCTCGTCCTGCCCGCCGACCAGGTGCGCATACACCAGCGGCAGCCCCACGGCACGCGCTCGGTCGGCCATGCGCGCGACGCGCTCGCCCTCCTTGCCCACGTGATAGGGCGAGGCGTTGATCACGGCCAGCACCTCGGCGCCGGCGTCGCGGGCCAGCTCGGCCGGCTGGTCGAACCAGGCGTCCTCGCAGATCAGCAGTCCAACGGAAACCCCGCCCGCCTCGAACACGCAGGTGCCCTGCCCCGGCGTGAAATAGCGGCGCTCGTCGAACACCTGGTAGTTCGGCAGTTCGCGCTTGGCGTAGGTTTCGAGGATGCGGCCTTCCTTGATGACGCTGGCCGCGTTGTGGCGCATCTGCACGGCCACCGAGCGACTGCGCAGGCTGCCGCCGGTTGGATGCCCCACCACCACGACCATGTCTTTGAGGTCGGCCAGAGCGGCGGCAATGCCTTTCACGGCATCATCACAGGCTTCGGTGAAGGCGGGGCGGAGGAACAGGTCCTCCGCCGCATAGCCGGCAATCGAGAGTTCGGGCGTCAACAAGAGACGCGCGCCCTGTGCATGGGCCTGGCGCGCGGCGTCGACGATCTTTTTCGCGTTGCCGGCGAGGTCGCCCACCACAAAATTGAGTTGCGCGATGGCGAGCTTGAGCGTCATACAGAAGGAAGAAAAAGGCTTGAACGATTATGTCATTCGGGTTCTGTCGTCGCCGTCGGACGTGAGCCCGGAAGCATGGAACGCGCTGCTGGCCGCCGAGGCCGAGCCCTCGCCTTTCATGCGCCACGAATACCTTGCGGCGCTGAATGACAGCCGTAGCGCCTCGCCGGACAGCGGATGGGTGCCGCAGTTCGTCACGCTGTGGCAAGGTGAGCAGTTGCAGGCGGCGTGCCCGTTCTACATCAAGGACCATTCGTACGGCGAGTACGTGTTCGACTGGGCCTGGGCCAACGCCTACGAGCAGCACGGGCTGGCCTACTACCCGAAGGCCGTGGTTGCAGTGCCTTTCACGCCCGTGCCCGGCGCGCGGCTGCTGGCGCGCGATGCGCAGAGCCGCACATTGCTGGTGCAAGGGCTCGTCGCGCTGTGCAAACAGGAGGAACTGTCGTCGCTGCACCTGCTGTTCGGCGCCGAGGCGGACATCGCCGCCTGCGCCGAAGCCGGCCTGATGCTGCGCAACACCGTGCAATTCCACTGGACGAACACGGCACCCTCGGCCGGCACCGGCTACGCGGACTTCGACGCCTTCCTCGCCAGCCTCTCCCACGACAAGCGCAAGAAGATCCGCCAGGAGCGCCGCAAGGTGGCCGACGCGGGCGTGAGCTTCCGCTGGTCGCGCGGCGCCGACATCTCGAAGGCCGATTGGGACTTTTTCTACCGCTGCTACGAACGCACCTACCGCGAGCATGGCAACCCGCCCTACCTCACGCGCGACTTCTTCCGGCGCATGGCCGGCACCATGCCCGAAGCCTGGCTGCTGTTCATCGCCGAGCGCAACGGCAAGCCGATGGCCGCCAGCCTGATCGCCCTCTCGACGCAGTCCGACAGGCCGTTGGTCGCCTATGGCCGCTACTGGGGTGCGCTGGAGCGCGTCGACTGCCTGCATTTCGAGGCCTGCTACTACCAGCCGCTGGCCTGGTGCATCGAACATGGCGCCCAGCGCTTCGAGGGCGGCGCCCAGGGCGAGCACAAGATGGCGCGCGCACTGATGCCGGTGAAGACCACCAGTGCCCACTGGCTGGCGCATCCCTCGTTCGCCGATGCAGTCGAGCGCTTCCTGGAGCGCGAGGGTGCGGGCATCGAGAACTACATGGACCACCTGGGCGAGCGCAGCCCCTTCAGGTCCGCCTGAGTTGTGCCATTCGGGGCTGCTATAAAGGCGCCCGATTCGACAACAACACAAAGAAACCAATGCCATTCTTCGGACTGGGGCTGCACGTCCTCATTGCGCTGTTCTTTGCCGTGCATGCGATGCGCCACGGCAAGCAGATGTACTGGCTCATCATCCTTTTCAGCTTCCCGCTGCTGGGCAGCATCGTGTACTTCATGGTCGAGTACCTGCCCGCTTCGCGCATGCAGCGCACCGCGGGGAAGGTGGCGAACGCGGCCATCGGCTTCATCGATCCCGAGCGCGAATACCGCGCGGCCACCGAGGCCTACGACCTCGCGCCCACGGCGCAGAACAAGCTGCGCCTTGCCAAGGCCGCGCTCGACAAGGGCCAGGCCGCCGATGC
This sequence comes from Variovorax sp. Varisp36, assembly GCF_047304235.1. Lineage (NCBI taxonomy): Bacteria > Pseudomonadati > Pseudomonadota > Betaproteobacteria > Burkholderiales > Comamonadaceae > Variovorax > Variovorax sp. Varisp36. The sequence continues at coordinate 127,427 of NZ_JBGLYU010000007.1, read as the reverse complement.
CGTCGGCCACTACCGCGACGCGCTGAAGGGTCCGCTCGCCTCCGATCCCGAATTGCAGTTCGGCCTCGCCAGCGCGCTGATGGCCGCCGGCGGCCCTTCGGCCGGTCGTGATGCACTGCAGGCCTTGCAGACCCTGCGCAGTACGCGCGACGATTACCGCAACGACGAAGTCGCCGTGCTGACGGCCCGCGCACTGGCGGCCGACGGGCGCAACACGGAAGCGCGCGAAGCCTTCGAAGCCGCATTGAGCAAATACAACACGGTCGAGGCGCGCGCAAGCTATGTGGTCTGGCTGGCGCAGCAAGGCGACGCCGCTGCGGCGCAGCGCCAATGGGACGAACTCCAGCAGGCCGCGCGCCACTGGAACTCGCACGCCAGGTCGGTCAACCGCGAGTGGATGCGGCAGGCTGGCGATGCGGTCCGGGGCTGATTACTTCTTGTAGGCGGCGATGCCGTCCAGGACTTCCTTCTTGGCGGCGTCGATGCCTTCCCAGCCCAGCACCTTGACCCACTTGCCGGCTTCCAGGTCCTTGTAGTGCTCGAAGAAGTGGCTGATGGCCTTCAGGCGCATCGGGTTCACGTCGTCGACTGACTTCCAGTGGCTGTAGATCGGCAGCACCTTGTCGGTGGGCACGGCCAGCACCTTGCCGTCGACGCCGGCCTCGTCTTCCATCATCAGGATGCCCAAGGGGCGGCACGGCACCACCACGCCCGGCAGCAGTGGGTATGGGGCAATCACCAGCACGTCCACCGGGTCGCCATCGCCCGACAGGGTCTGCGGCACGTAGCCGTAGTTGGCCGGGTAGTACATGGCCGTCGTCATGAAGCGGTCGACGAAGATCGCGCCGGATTCCTTGTCGACTTCGTACTTGATCGGATCGGCGTTCATCGGGATTTCGATCACGACGTTGAAGGCATCGGGGACGTTCTTGCCGGGGGAAACTTTGTCGAAGGACATGACGTTTTTCGAGTAGTTGAAAAGTATGAGAGGGATGGGGACAAACCCGGAGTTTACTTTCCGCGTCACCGACCCGTCGCACGCACGCTCGTTTTTGCCTGTAAATTGCAACCGTTGGCCAATCGGCTCCGCACCCCAGGTGCTGCGAGCTTCGAGGAAGCAACGCGGCGGAAAACATGGTCCCGTACGCGTTGCACGCAGGGCCCATGCTGTCCGTCTCCACAAGTCACAACGAACGAATGGAGAAGCAAAGCATGATCGGCAACACCCCCCTGATACTGGCCATCGTCTGCGGCCTCGTGGCCGTGGCCTACGGTTTCTGGGCCCGAAGTTGGATTCTCGCGAAGGACCCGGGCAACGCCCGCATGCAGGAGATCGCGGCGGCCATCCAGGCCGGCGCCTCTGCCTACCTCGCCAAGCAGTACAGCACCATCGCCGTCGTCGGCGTGGTGCTCGCCATCCTCATCGCCATCTTCCTCGACCTGACCACGGCGGTCGGCTTCATCGTGGGCGCGGTGCTCTCGGGTGCCTGCGGCTTCATCGGCATGAACGTATCGGTGCGCGCCAATGTGCGCACGGCACAGGCGGCCACGCACGGGATCGGCCCGGCGCTCGACGTGGCATTCCGCGGCGGCGCCATCACCGGCATGCTGGTGGTGGGGCTGGGCCTGCTGGGCGTGTCGGTCTTCTACTGGGTGCTGTCCGCTGGCGGCATTCCGGCCGGGGCCCACGGCCTCTCGGCCATCCTCAATCCGCTGATCGGCTTTGCCTTCGGCTCCTCGCTGATCTCGATCTTCGCGCGCCTGGGCGGCGGCATCTTCACCAAGGGCGCCGACGTCGGCGCTGACCTGGTGGGCAAGGTCGAGGCCGGCATTCCCGAAGACGACCCGCGCAATCCGGCGGTGATCGCGGACAACGTGGGCGACAACGTCGGCGACTGCGCCGGCATGGCGGCCGACCTGTTCGAGACCTACGCCGTGACGCTCATCGCCACCATGGTGCTGGGCGCGCTGATGGTCACGGCGGCGCCGACCAATGCGGTGCTGTATCCGCTGGCGCTGGGCGGCGTGTCGATCATCGCGTCGATCATCGGCTGCTTCTTCGTGAAGGCATCGCCGGGCATGGTCAACGTGATGCCGGCCCTCTACAAGGGCCTGGCCGTGGCGGGCGTGCTGTCGCTGGTCGCGTTCTGGTTCGTCACCAGCTGGCTGATTCCCGACAACGCCATTGCACCGAGCGGCAGCCAGCTCAAGCTGTTCGGCGCCTGCTTCGTCGGCCTTGCGCTGACGGCCGCCCTGGTGTGGATCACCGAGTACTACACCGGCACCCAGTACAAGCCCGTGCAGCACATCGCGCAGGCCTCGACCACTGGCCACGGCACCAACATCATCGCGGGCCTCGGCGTGTCGATGCGCTCGACGGCGTGGCCGGTGATCTTCGTGTGCATCGCGATCCTGGCGTCCTATTCGCTGGCGGGCCTGTTCGGCATCGCAGTGGCGGCCACCTCGATGCTGAGCATGGCCGGCATCGTGGTCGCGCTCGACGCCTACGGCCCCATCACCGACAACGCCGGCGGCATCGCCGAGATGAGCGAGTTGCCCGACAGCGTGCGCGCCGTGACCGATCCGCTCGACGCGGTCGGCAATACCACCAAGGCTGTGACCAAGGGCTACGCCATCGGCTCGGCCGGCCTCGCCTCGCTGGTGCTCTTTGCCGACTACACGCACAAGCTCGAGAGCTTCGGGCTGAACATCAGCTTCAACTTGAGCGACCCGATGGTGATCGTCGGCCTCTTCATCGGCGGCCTGATCCCTTACCTGTTCGGTGCGATGGCGATGGAAGCCGTGGGCCGTGCGGCCGGCGCGGTGGTGGAAGAAGTGCGCCGCCAGTTCCGCGAGATCCCCGGCATCATGGAAGGCACCGGCAAGCCCGAGTACGGCAAGGCCGTGGGCATGCTGACCGGCGCGGCCATCAAGGAAATGATGATCCCGTCACTGCTGCCGGTGTTGGTGCCGATCATCGTGGGCCTGGTGCTCGGGCCGAAGGCGCTGGGCGGGCTGCTGATGGGTACCATCGTCACGGGCCTGTTCGTCGCCATCAGCATGTGCACCGGCGGCGGCGCCTGGGACAACGCCAAGAAGTACATCGAGGACGGCCACTTCGGCGGCAAGGGCAGCGAGACGCACAAGGCCGCCGTCACCGGCGACACCGTGGGCGACCCCTACAAGGACACTGCCGGCCCGGCGGTGAATCCGCTGATCAAGATCATCAACATCGTGGCGCTGCTGATCGTGCCGCTGGTGGTGAAGTTCCATGCCGGCGATGCGGCGGCGGCGGTACCGACGAAGGTCGAGCAGCCGCCGGCCTCCACGGCGCCCGCTGCCTCGCCCGCCGCCGCTGCCACGCCGTCGACGCCTGCGGCCGTGGTGGCTTCGGGCGCCGTGTCGGCCGCCGAAGCCGCCGCCGTGAAGGTCGAGAACGGCGTGGTCAAGTTCTACTTCGCGAGCGCCAGCGCCGAAGTGGCGCCCAACGCCAGGGAAGCGCTGACCGACGTGATCAAGGCCGTGCAGAGCGGCAGCACCGTGCTCGTGAGCGGTTACCACGATGCGAGCGGCGACCCGGCCAAGAACGCCGAACTTGCCAAGCAGCGCGCGGTGGCCGTGAGCGATGCGCTCAAGGCGGCCGGTGCGCCCGAAGACAAGATCGAGCTCGCCAAGCCCGAGCAATCCCAAGCCGACGGGCCGCCCTCCGAAGCGCGCCGCGTCGAGGTCAAGATAAAGTCCTGAGATGCCCACACCCGCACGACTCGAATCCTTCATCGCCGCCGTCGAAGGCGGCGCGCATGCCAAAGCCATCGAGGACTACTACACGGAAGACGCCACCATGCGCGAGAACCAGGCCGAGCCACGGCGCGGCCGCAGCACGCTGGTGGCGCAGGAGACGGCCGTGCTCGATCGCACCGAAACCGTCACCTCCACGTGCGTGCGTCCGGTGCTCGTGAACGGCGACCATGTGGCGATCCACTGGATCTTCGAGTTCACGTTCAAGGGTGGCGCCAGCATGCGCATGGAGGAAATCGCCTGGCAGCGCTGGGAGGGCGATCGCATCGCCGAAGAGCAATTCTTCTACGACCCGGCGCAGCGAAAGCCGGGCTGAATCTCGGCTTCTAGCGCCGGCTCTCGGCCGCCACGGCCCGCACCAGCCGGGTGGCTGGCGCTACCAGCTCCCGCAGGTCCGCAGCGCGATCCTGCTCGATGGCTTGCAGAACGAGTTCATTGATGCCGCCGACCACCGTCATCGCCATCTGGCTCGTCAGATGCACTGCGAGGCCTTCCGCGTCGCCGCTGCTGTTGATCGCCACCTGGATGAAGTTGGCGATCTCGTCGTTCACCCGGCGCCGCACCGCGAGGCCCGGCATGCCCAGGCCGAGGATCTCGACAAACAGCGTGCGCAGCAGCACCGGGTCCTGGGCGAGGTAATCGAAATACGCCGCCATAGCCTGCTCCACCTGCGCATGCCACGGTTGCGCGGGGTCGAAAGCCTCGCTCACCGCCTGCAGCGCGAGCCGGCTGGCGGTTTGGTAGAGCGCGATCAGGCACTCGGTCTTGGTGCTGAAGTGCTCGTAGAAGGTGCGGCGCGACACGGCCGCCTCGCGCACGATGTCGGCAATGGTGGTTTCGGCGTAGCCCTTTGCTGCCACGGCATGCGCCATGCCTTGCAGCAGGCGCGTGTAGTGCTCGCTTCCGGTGCCATCGGCTGACTTGGAAGGCACGGCTGTTTCGACGGCTTCACTCATGAACGGCACATTTTCCTACGTCATGGTACTTGACAGTACCAACTTGCGATTGCACCATGGAGGCAAGTCGGTACGAAGATGTACCAACCATTTCAGTTCCGTGCTTTTTTCGAGGCTTGTTTTTCATGACTGATCTCGTGGTCCGCCGCCTTCTGATCGATTTGCAATCGCCCTTTGCCCGCGACTGGTGCGGCGGCGACGCATTCTCGACCGCTTTCTTCAACGCCCTGTCGATGAGCTTCCCCTTCGGCGAACAATTCTTCATCGACGCGGTTCGCGATGCCGTCGCCACGTTGCCGACGGAAGTGCAGGAAAAGCATCGCGCCGACGTGCGCGGTTTCATCGGGCAGGAAGCCACGCACCGGCGCATTCATTCGCTCTTCAACAACCACCTCGAAAGCCAGGGCCTGGTGGATGGCTGGACGGCGCGCGCGGGCAAGCGCCTGACGCTGATGGAAGACGCCGACCCGCGCCACGCGCTGGCGGTGACGGCGGCCACCGAGCACTTCACGGCGCTGTTCGCCGAATGGCTGCTGGCCCACCCCGAGATCCTCGACGGCGCCGAGCCCCGGCTGCGCACCATGTGGCTGTGGCACAGCGCCGAAGAACTGGAACACAAGAGCGTGGCCTTCGACATCTACAAGGCCGCAGGCGGCTCCGACGAATGGCGCAAGCGTTGGTTCCGCCGCGTCACGATCATGTTCCTGGGCGACCTGATGCATCAGACCATCGACAACCTGCGCCACGAAAAGCAGCTGTGGAAATGGTCGACCTGGAAGAGCGCCGTGCGCATCCTGCTGAGCCGCGACGGTCTGCTGCGCGGCAACCTGGCCGGCTGGCGCGGCTACCTGCGCCCGGACTTCCATCCGATGCAGCAGGACAGCAGCCTCTCGGTGCGCTGGCTGGAGGACAACCGCGCACAGTACGCACCCGTGGGCGCGACACCCGAGGCAGCGGCCGCGGGTTGACCGGCAAGAAAGCTCAGTAGAAGTTGGCGCGTTGCGGCGCACCGCCGCCGGCCTGCTGGTGTTCGGGGCGCAGCGCCAGGTCGTGCAGGGTGTCGAAATCGGACGGAGCATCCGGCACGCGCATCACCACTTCCAGCTCGTGCATCGAAGTGACCCAACGGCCGGCCGGCGATTCGGCAGGCTCGTCGTTGGCGAAAACGCCGTCGCGGATGTAGAGGGTCTCGCCCTCGGGGCGCTCGGCATGCAGCTCGATCAGACGGGCGATGGAGAAGTTGTACGTCACGAGCTTTTCGCGCGTCTTGCGGTCCTTGCCGCCGCAATTGAACGAGCCTTCCGCGGCAATGACGATACAGGAGCCGTCCACGCCTCCGTCCATCTCGATCTCATTGCCCGAGCGCCAGATGGCGTTGGGCAGGCGCACGCGCACCTTGTCGATCACGAGGTCGCGCTGCTTGTTCAGGCTGCCAAGAGGCGGCACCAGCGAGCGCAATTGGCGCAGGCGCTCGGCGAAGTTGTCGTCCATCAGGAATTCGACATGGTGCGTGGCGCTGCCGGAGGAGCGCTTGACCACCTGAATGACCACGTGGCGCGACTTAGCCATGGCAGAACCCCTTTGCAAGCGTTGAATTCCATGTCCCGCGAGGGGCGTCGACGGCGTGGCTGCAATTCATTGGAAATCGGCTACAAATTAGAACTTTTGAATTCATGCAATCACTTGCATCATTTGTTTCTAACTGTATAACGATTGGCGGCAATGGGGAAGGCCAATTCGTGACTTATGCACGCGGAAATGTCTCCAAAGTGCCTCCCTGATGTGCTAGCAGGGTGTCCTTAACGGACTGACTTGGTCAAGGCCTACTCAAGGGATTCGTCGAGCGCCTTGCACGAAGGCGCGCAGACGGTCTGGGACTTGCCCAGCACCTGGCGGGTGCGCAACTGCGAGCGCACGCGGTGCTTGCCGCACATGAAGCACGACATGGTCGCGCCACTGAACGACGCCGAGGCGCGAAACGGCGAGCCGGGCGTCTTCGATTTGTAACGCAGGCCGTCCGCCACCACTGCCGTCTTCACTTCACCCTTCGCCATGCGTCTTGTCCTTGCTATTCGGTTCGGCACGGCGCATCGCGCGTGCAATGGCTTCCCGGGCACTGGTTTCAGCCGCCAGGGAAGCGTCCAACGCCGAGCGGCAAAGCCCGGCGTACTGATAGTTGAGGTTCTCATACACCTCGGCCGCGGCCGGATAGGCATCGAGCAGGCGGCCGAGCTCGGCGCCCTGCTCGACATCCTCGAACTCATGCACGAGGTGTTCGACCACGGAACGGTACTGCTCTGCGCCGACGGGCACAGCGCTGTGTTCAAGCTTTTCCAGCAGTTGCGCCAACACGTGGGTCACTGCCAGATCGGTCTTGGGAGACGGATTATCGGTCGTGTTCATGGTTTGCATCTGGGGGCAGCATACGCCTATGCAAGTGGCTGCTCGCACGGGGAGGTCTCTGGCGCCCCGGTTTCCTGGGCCGCCTGCATCCGCTGGAGCAGGCTGTGCAGCATCTCGGTGGACAGCCCGTGGATCACCAGCCGATGCCCCGCCCGCAGTGTCGACAAGGGCACGAGCGGGTGCTTGTTGTTGACCAGAATGAGGTGTTCGGGCGCGGCCAGGATCGTGGCCGCGTAGATGCCGATGGTTTCGTCCAGCTGCAGGGAGTTGGCGGCACGCCAGAAATCGTTGTCCGTCAGCATCAGCTGGTAAAGCGGCGTAAAAAGCTCGATGGCGCTTTGCAGATCGAGAAAATTGAGCTTTCCCTGGGGCATGTCTTCCAGCCGCGGGCCGGGCTCCCTGATCATGGAGAAATCGACCTGCTCCGCCTTGCGCAGCGCCACGCCCTTGTCGCGCAGCGCCTTGTTCAGCCGGATCACGAAATTGAACAGGTTCAGGTCGTGCTTCAGGAACATCTCGTCCTTCAGCGCGTCGATGCCGGCCGGCTCCAGCGGGCTCGTCGCTACCGGGGCCGGCGAGTTTCGCCCGATGAAGGCCAGCACCTGCGAGCCCAGGTGAAAGTGCCGCAGGATCAGCCAATTGGCCTCCGGCGAAACAAAGCGCTTCAGCCCCCACGCGAGAAGTCGGTGCAGCAGCATCGAATGCGACCAGTTGCGCGGCACGAACACCTTCACGATCTGGATCAGGATGATCGTCAGCCGCGCGATCGGCCGCAGGAACGGCAGCAGGTACTGGCGCGACGCCGAACTCGAATCGGCCAGCCACGCGGCTTTGACGTCGTCGGGCAGCGGCGTGCTCTGGTCGAGGTACAGCGCCAGCCAGGGGCTGGGGTCGCGCTCGTCGTGCGCCTGGGTCAGGAAATCAGGTGTTCGGTCCATGGGGCCTGCGTTCGGTGATGTGCTGGAACTGCATCAGGTACAGCGCGGCCGTATGGCGCGCGGTGTCGGCTATCTGTCGGGCGGCGCGCGCGTGCCCCTCTACGGCCATGACCATCTCGACCGCCGTGAGCCAGCGGCTCAGGTGATGCTCGTCGTTGTGGCCGTGGTATTCGAGGAAGCGGAAGGCATCGGGTGGCAGCTTCAGGCCGGACTTGAGCAGCGGCAGCAGCGCCGGCACGATGCGCTGGCCCGTGCCCTCGATGATGTAGATCGCGCCCAGCAATCCGATCGGGTCGCGCGTGGCGGCCAGGCCATGCAGGTAGGCGTTGAGCGCCTCGCCGCCGGGGTTGCGGCGCAGGTCTTCGATGTTCTCGACCATGCCGCCGGCCTTGCGGTAGTCGCTGAAGAGGATGTTGAAGTCGTTTTGCTCCTCCCCCGCGTGCACACCGATCAGCGAGGCCAGCATCTGGTACGGCTCGCTCAGCGAGGCGGCGCCTTCGCGCATCCACAGGCTGCCTTCGCGAACCTGGGGCACCCATTGCTCCATCCAGTTCAGGTAGTCGGGCACGGTAAAGCGGCGCTCGCGGATCTGGCGGACCAGCGGCGTGCGCCAGACCCGGGAGCGGTAGTCGTGCCAGATGGCGGCCAGTTCGGTCAACAAGGCACCGAGGCCCTCGGGCGCGGCGGCCGGGTCGTGCGGGGGTGCGATCACGAGGTCGTCGTCAGGCGCCGCTGCCGCCGCCGCGCGCGATGCGGCAACCACCGGCACGGCATCGACGGACTCCACTTCGAGCAGCATGTACGCCGCCATGAATCGCCCCGACTCTGGCACGTAGCAGAAGATCTGCTCGCCGGGCTTCAGCGCCTTGGTGTGCAGGAATTCGGCCAGCATCACGAGGATCGACGCGGCCCCGGTGTTGCCGCGCCAGGCCAGGTTGCTCCACCAGCGCTCGCGCGGGATCGACAGGTCGGCCTTGGCCATCAGGTCCTCGACCACCGGGATGAATTTTTCCGACGAGTAGTGGCAGAGAAAGTGATCGACCCGCTTCGGATCGACCCAGCCGTCGCGCACGAGACCCGCGTACTCGTGGATGCCGATGTCGAACAGGTGCGGCAGCAGACGGATGTCCTGGCGCAGCGACAGCGCGCCGGCAGCTTCGGCCTCGGCCCAGGAACCGAAATCGAGGTGGCCGCGTGTCCGGTCTTCGGTCAGCCCGAGCTGCATGCACACCGGATAGTCGCCCGAGAAAGCGCGCTGGTGCACCCACTTCAGCTTCAGCCGCAACCCCGGTGCACCGGCCAGTGCGGGCGTACCGTCGGACAGCAGCAAGGCGCCCGCGCCATCGGACAGCATCCAGCGCAGGAAGTGAGAGTCGAAGTCTGTCTCGTAGCCGCGCGCCGCGAAGCGCGAGCGCTTGAAGAGGCGCGACGGCATCTCGCTGGCCACCGCCACCGCCGAGCGGTGCGCCCCCAGCTCGATGCCCTGCGCGGCCGTCTGGATCGCCGACACGCCCGCCGCGCAGATGCCGTGCACCGAATGCGTCTCCATCGGCTGCGCCGTCAGCTCGCCCTGGATCATGTTGGCAAAGCCTGGCATCAGCGTGTCGCCGCCCGACGAGCCGCTGGCCAGCAGCGACACGCGCGACAGCTCCGCGCCGCCCCGCCGCAGGCAGTCGCGGATCGCACCTGCCGCCAGTTGCGCATTGGTGTGGCGGGTCACGCCTTCCTCGTCGATGGCGTAGTGCCGCGTGAGGATGCCGTTCTCCGCCAGGATGCGCCGCTTGATGCGCTCCGACATGCGGTTGAGCGGCGCGATGTAGGCGTCCATGCGGTCGTTGGGAATGGGCTCGCCCGGCATGAAGTAGCCGGCGCTTTCGAGGTAGACGCGTTGAAATGAGACGGGCATGGTTCAGTTGATGGATGAATCGGGAGGCATCAGCGGGCGGCTGCGAAAACGCGGCCACACGGCCCCCAGCAGGAACACCCGCACCATGTACGGCACCAGCCCGCCCTCGTTGAGCACAGGGTCCACCTGCGCGCGGTAGCGCGTGCGATGCAGGCGGGTGAGCTCGGACCAATGGGCATGCGGGTTTTCGTGGTGTGCGGTGTGCAGGCCGATGTTGAACAGCAAGGGGTTCACCAGCCCCTCGAAATTGCGGGCGTAGTTCAGCCGGCTACCCGGGGTATCGCCCTGCGCCTCCTCGCGAGACGCCTTCCGACCATCGGCGTGGGCATGCTGCAGGTAATTGGTCGCCAGCAGCCAGTGCAGGCCATGCAGTTGCGGCACGATGACGAAGACCAGCGCCTTGCGCCAGTCGAGCGCCAGCAGCACCGCCCAGCTGGCCAGCCACAGCGCGTACTGCGCCATGCAGTAGCGCCATGCGCCGCGCCTATGCAGCCGCAGCCGAGCAAGCCAGGCGAAGAACACCGGCATCAGCACCCACACCGCCTGGAACGGATGCAGCAGGTAACCCCGCATGTGGTTGGTGTCGCCGCCGAAGCGGTAGGTGCGCGCCACGTCCTTCGGGCCATGCCGGTGGCGATGGTGGTTGGCCACGTGCGCAGGCCAGAACACGAAGGTCGGGTGTCCCTGCAGCAACGTGATCCAGAAGTCCGTCAACCGGTTCATGCCCCGCCCGCGCCACATGCGCAGATGCACATGGTTGTGATGGATCACGCCGACGCCGAGCGTCAGGAACAGCGTCATCCCATATAGCAGGACATCGAAGCCATGGAACCACTGCCACGCAGCCAGCACAGGCAGCGCGACGAGATAGGCAAGGCTCTGCCAGTCGCGCCGGTGACGCAGCCGCGGCAGGTGGCGGCTCGCGTCAGGCCGTGGTCGCGCCATGCTTCTTGCGAAAGGCCTGGAGAACCGGCTCGGCTGCATCGGCCGCGACGCGCGTTCCGAACAGCCGGTCCATGAACGTGAATTGAAAACCGTAGTTGCCGTTGTGCACGGCATGGTGCAGATGGTGCCGGCGGCTCGCCGCGAACCAGTGGCTGTACGACACGCCCGTGAAGAAGTCGTAGTTCGAATGCCCGATGCAGTTGAAGAACAGGCTGAACACCGGCACCGCCGCGAGCGACCAGAAGCTGAAGTCGTGCACCACCATCGGCAGCAGGATCACGTTGCCGAGCATCAGCGCCTCGACGGGGTGAAAGCTGTAGGTGGCCCACGGGGTGGTCACGAACGAGCGGTGATGCGGCCCGTGAAAGCGCCGCAGCCAGCGCGTATGCAAAAGCCGGTGATTGATCCAGAAATGCACGTCGTTCCAAAAGGCGAGCGCGAGGATCTCGACCGCGACTTGCCGCCAACCCGCATCGCCGTCGAGCCGCGCCCAGCCCAGCTGCAGCAGCCCCCATGGAAACACCATGCCCAGCCCGAAGATCAACACCGACACCCCCGACTGCCCCAGTTCGCGCCGCAGCTGCCCCGGCTGCAGCGGCCGCGGATCGAGTTCACGCCCGATGCCCAGCGCCGGCAGCGCGCGCTTCGTCAGCAGCCACGTGAGGCCGCCAAAACAGAGATAGATGCCGCCGAAAAAAAGCACGCCCCACAGCATGACCTGCGGGGCGGACAACGAGGTGAAGGTCTGCGCCATCCCCCGAGGCTACAACAGCATCTCGGGAACGATCGGCGCGATGAGCATGTTGTAGAAGCGCTGGAAGAAGCCCGACTCCGGCTCCGAGGTCAGGATCATCTCTTTCTCGCCGTCGTTCGTCAGCCATTGCAGCGTGCCAGTGTCCTTGGCCAGCCGCAGCCGGTAGGAATTCTGCAGCTTGCTGATGTTGATGACGCGCAACATCTCGCGCGCCAGTTGCGGGCTGTCGACCACCACCCCCATCTCGGTGTTCTGGCTGGCCGAGCGCGGGTCGAGGTTCATCGAGCCGATGAAGATGCGCGTCCTGTCGATCGCAGCGGTCTTGGAGTGCAGCCGCCCCAGCGACTTGCCGAACATGCCGAAGCGCTCGCCCGCGCTGGTGCGCTGCGGGCTCAGTTCGTAGAGGTCGGCGCCGCTTTCGAGCAGCCGCTGGCGGTAGCGCGCATAGCCGGTGTGCACCAGCGGCTCGTCGTTGGCCGCCAAGGAATTGGTCAGCAGCGTGAGCTTGACCTTGCGCCTGGCCAGGTCCTCGAAAGCCTCCATGCCGCGCTCGCCCGGCACAAGGTACGGCGAGGTCAGGTCGACTTCGGTCTTGGCGTCGAGCAGCAGCGCCCAGACCTTCATCGTCACGCTGGTGGCGATGGCCTCGTCGGCGGACATGGTCGCGGGCTTGGTGGGCGGGTCGGCGATGGCGCGGGCTTCGCCCCACAGCAGGCCCATGCGGCCGCCGTCGAGCTCCTCGGCAATGGGCCCGTAGCCGAGGATGTCGGATGGCGGCAGCACGATCTTCGGTGGTGGCGCGGCCATGCCCACCCAACTGTCGAAATCGGCGCCGTTCGGCCTGCGGCCGCCCTCGCCCGTCACGATGTCGGCAATCGGCCAGACCTGCACGCTGTTCCAGTAGGCGTCGAAGATCGATTCGAGCTGCGGCACCACCTTGCCGATCACCAGCGCATCCATGTCGATGAAGTTCTGCGCCTCGCTGAGCACGAAATACTCTTCGGCGATGTTGCGCCCGCCTACCACCGCCATCACGCCGTCGGCGATGAAGAGCTTGTTGTGCATGCGGTGGTTGAGCCGCGAAATCTCCCACGGCGACGCCGCGAAGCGCGACAGGAAGCCGTTGCGCCCGCAGCAGAACGGGTTGAACAGGCGCACGTCGACGTTCGGCGTCTCCGAGAGCGCCAGCAGCAGCTGCTGGCTCTTGACGGTATACAGGTCGTCCACCAGCACCCGCACCTTGACGCCGCGCATCGCCGCCTCGCGCAGCGTGCGCAGCAGCAGGCGGCCGACGGCGTCGTTCTCGAGCTGGTAATACTGCACCACCAGCGAGCGCTGGGCCCGCTGGGCGAGTTGGATGCGCGCGTCGAGCGAGTACACGCCCAGCGGCATCAGCCGGAAGCCCGAGTGCTCGCCGGGCGGCGTGGATGCGGCGGCAATCTTCGCGAGCGTGGTCGACGGGTCGGCGGAGGCGGCAAATTCGGCGGGCCGTTCCCGTGCCGGCGGCAGCGAACCGCAGGCGCCGAGTGCCGCGATCAGGGCGCCAGCGAGCGCGAGGCGCAGAAGCAAGAGGCAGGCGTTCATGATGGTGCTTCCATGGCGTGGTTCTTCCCCGTCGTTTCTTCAATTGTTCTGCTCAATACGCGGGCCGGCCTGCACCGGTTTCAAGGGCCCCTTTTGGGGACGCCCGGCCTAGAATTCGGCCCACATCGCTGCGGAGTTACATCATGGCCCGTTCGCACCTCCATCGCATCGCCTGGATGACGGTTTTTTCAGCCCTGGCGCATCCCGCCTGGGCCGCGCTGGACATCGGCGACCCCGTCCCCAGGTTCACCGCCACCGCGGCCCTGGGCGGCAAGACCTTCCGTTACTCGCTGGCCGACGCTCTCGCGAAGGGGCCGGTGGTGCTGTACTTCTTTCCAGCGGCCGATTCCAACGACTGCTCGATCGAGGCCCACGCCTTCGCCGAGGCCGTGGACCAGTTCGCCGCACTGGGCGCCAGCGTGATCGGCGTTTCGGCGGACGACATCGGCACCTTGTCGAAGTTCTCGGTCAAGTCCTGCCAGAGCCGCTTTCCGGTGGCGTCGGACGAGGGCAAGACCGTGATCCAGGGTTTCGACGCGCTGATGCAGACGCGGCCCGACTTCGCCAACCGCCTGTCGTACGTGATCTCGCCGGACGGCAAGGTCGCCTACTACTACCAGAACCTGAATCCGGACAAGCATGTGGAGCGCACGCTGAATGCGGTGAAGGCGCTGCCAAAGGCCGGCGCGGCCAGGTAAGGATTGCGGGCCGCAGGGCCATGGGATTCGCGCGCTTCGCGCAAAATCCGCCCATGCAGCTCAACTACATCGCCAACGCGCACGTCCCGTCCTCCTCCGGCCGCACCCTGCCCGTCATCGACCCTTCCGACGGCCAGGTTTTCGACGAAATCCAGCGCAGCAACGCAGCCGATATCGACTCCGCCGTGCGCGCCGCGCGCGACTGCTTCGAGGGTGTCTGGCACAAGGTCAGCGCGGCCGACCGCAGCCGCCTGCTCTACAAGCTCTCGCAGAAGATCGCCGAGCACGTCGACGAGCTCGCGCTGATCGAGCAGCGCGACTGCGGCAAGCCGGTGAAGCAGGCGCGCGCCGACGCTGTGGCACTGGTTCGCTATTTCGAGTTCTATGCCGGCGCCTGCGACAAGCTGCACGGCGAGACCATCCCCTATCAGGACGGCTACAGCGTCTTCACCTGGCGCGAGCCGCACGGCGTCACCGGCCACATCATTCCGTGGAACTACCCGATGCAGATCTTCGGACGCAGCGTGGGCGGCGCCCTGGCGGCCGGCAACGTGTGCGTGGTCAAGCCAGCCGAGGACGCCTGCCTCTCGCTGATCCGCGTGGCGCAGCTCGCGGCCGAAGTCGGCTTTCCGGCCGGCACGCTCAATATCGTGACGGGCTACGGCCATGAAGTGGGGGACGCGCTCGCTCGGCACGAGGGCATCGACCACATCAGCTTCACCGGCAGCCCGAAGATCGGCACGCTGATCCAGCAGGTAGCGGCCGAGCGGCACTGCCCGGTCACGCTGGAGCTGGGTGGCAAGAGTCCGCAGATCATCTTCGCGGACGCTGACCTGGACGCGGCCATTCCCGTGGTCATCAATGCCATCGTGCAGAACGCCGGGCAGACCTGCTCGGCCGGCTCGCGGGTGCTGGTCCAGCGCGACATCTACGAACCGCTGCTGGAGCGCCTGGGCCACGCTTTCGAGGCGCTGCGCGTCGGCCCCGCGGCCATGGATCTCGACGTGGGCCCGCTGATCCGCCAGACGCAGCAGCAGCGCGTGTGGGACTTCTTGAGCGATGCGCAACATGCCGGCATCCCGATGGTGGCGCAGGGCATCGTGGTCGACGAAGCGCCCGAGACCGGCTTCTACCAGGCGCCCACCCTGCTGCGCGACGTGCCGGTGAATCACCGGCTCGCACAGGAAGAGGTGTTCGGCCCGGTGCTGGCGGCCATGGTCTTCGCCGACGAAGACGAAGCCGTGGCGCTTGCCAACGCCACGCAGTTCGGTCTGGTCGCCGGCGTGTGGACCACCGACGGATCGCGCCAGTTCCGCATGGCCAGGCGCGTGAGGAGCGGCCAGGTGTTCATCAACAACTATGGCGCGGGGGGGGGCGTCGAGCTGCCGTTCGGCGGCGTGAAGTCCTCAGGCTACGGCCGCGAGAAGGGTTTCGAGGCCCTCTACGGCTTCACCACGCTCAAGACCGTCGCCGTCAAGCACGGCTGAGGCCAAGGGCCGGCCCGGCAGCCGCCCAAACAGAGCGCATTCCAGAACATTGACCTGGGACATGGTTTACGCGGCGGCGATCAAGTAGCCTGAGGTTCACAGGCCCTTGGGCCGTGGCGCAAAATCGGACCCGCTTCATGAAAAACAGCAGCAATACCGTCATTCCGATCTCCACGATCGGCCGCGCACGTCCCGCCGTGGCCGTGCCGGAGGTCGCCGTGCCCGCCACGGGGGTGCTGCTCGACCGCCTCGGCCGGCCCATGACCGACCTGCGCATCAGCGTGACCGACCGGTGCAACTTTCGCTGCAGCTACTGCATGCCGAAGGACGTGTTCGACAAGGACTACAAGTACCTGCCGCACAGCGCGCTGCTGAGTTTTGAAGAAATGACGCGGCTGGCCCGCCTGTTCGCTGCGCACGGCGTGCGCAAGATCCGCCTGACCGGCGGTGAGCCGTTGCTGCGCAAGAACATCGAAGGCCTCATCGAACAACTCGCCGGGATCCGCTCGCCCGCCGGCGAGCCGCTGGCGCTGACGCTCACCACCAATGGCTCGTTGCTCGCGCGCAAGGCCGCCGGGCTGCGGGCTGCAGGCCTGCAGCGCGTGACCGTGAGCCTGGACAGCCTCGACGACGCCGTGTTCCGCCACATGAACGACGTCGACTTTCCGGTGGCCGATGTGCTGGCCGGCATCGACGCGGCGCTGGTCGCCGGCCTCGGTCCCATCAAGGTCAACATGGTGGTCAAGCGCGGTACCAACGAGCAGGAAATACTGCCGATGGCCCGCTACTTCCGCACGCACCTCGGCGGCAAGGTGGTGCTGCGCTTCATCGAGTACATGGACGTGGGCGCCACCAACGGCTGGCGCATGGACGAGGTGCTGCCCTCGGCCGACGTCATCGCTCGCATCCATGCCGAATTTCCGCTGGTGCCGCTGGAAGCCGCCACGCCCGGCGAGACCGCCCAGCGCTGGGCCTATGCCGACGGCAGCGGCGAGATCGGCGTGATCAGCAGCGTCACGCAGGCCTTCTGCCACGACTGCAGCCGCGCGCGCCTGTCGACCGAAGGCAAGCTGTACCTCTGCCTCTTCGCCAGCGCCGGCCACGACCTGCGCCCGCTGCTGCGCGGCACCGCCAGCGACGACGACATCGCCTCGGCCATCGGCCACATTTGGCAGGGCCGTGCCGACCGCTACTCCGAGCTGCGCGCCCTGCGTGGGCCTGACAACGACAGCGGCGATGCCGGCGACAAGGCGCCGCGCCGCGTCGAGATGAGCTACATCGGCGGATGACGCAGGCGGCCGCCATGCCCGCGCACGCCTTCATCGCGGCCGCCGACATCACCGGGCTTCTGCTGGCCGGCGGACGCGGCTCTCGCATGGGCGGGGTCGACAAGGGACTGCAGCTTTTCAACGGCGAGCCGCTGGCTCTGCATGCGATCCGGCGGCTGGGGTCGCAGGTCGGCCAGCTCATCGTCAATGCCAACCGCAACCTCGCCGACTACGAAGCCTTCGGCGTGCCGGTATGGCCCGACAGCCTCGCGGACTATCCGGGGCCGCTCGCGGGCTTTCTCACCGGGTTGGAGCACTGCACGACACCCTGGCTGTTGACCGTACCTTGCGACACACCGCTATTTCCGCCAGACCTCGCCGTCCGGCTCGCCGAAGCGGTGGCCGCCGAAAATGCAGAGATCGCGATGGTCAACGCACCCGAAATCTCCGAAGGCGAGGTGGTGCTGCGCCTCCAACCCGTCTTCTGCCTGCTGCGCGCCGACCTGCGCGAGAGCCTGCGGCGCTACACCGAAGCCGGCGGCCGCAAGGTCCACGCATGGACCGCACAGCACCGCACAGTGCACGTGCCCTTCAACCGCCCCGGCGACGCGCCCGACGCTTTCTTCAACGCCAACACCCTGGCCGAACTGCACGCCCTCGAAAACCGATGAGCCGCATCGCAGACATCGCCTCCGCCCTTTCGGGCTACGACGCTGCCGTCGACCTGAGCGTCGAGGCCGTCCACGCTTTTCTCTCGCAACTCACGGCCTCGGCGGTCGTCACGCAACGGGAGACCGTCTCCCTGCTCGACGCGCTCGGCCGCGTGCTGGCCGAAGACATCGTCTCGCCCATCAGCGTGCCGCCACACGACAACTCCGCCATGGACGGCTACGCCTTCGACGGCGCGGTGCTGCCGCGGGACGCACCCATCGACGTCTCGGTCACGCTGCGCGTGGCGGGAACGGCGCTGGCCGGCGCCGCCTGGCGTGGCACGCTGGGTCCAGGCGATGCGGTGCGCATCATGACCGGCGCCATGATGCCGGCGGGCCTCGACACCGTCGTGCCGCAGGAGTTCTGCAAGGTCGATGGCGACCGCGTGTGTTTCCCGGCCAGGGTGCTGCGCCGCGGCGACAACCGCCGCCTTGCGGGCGAAGACCTGATGCAGGGCCAGACCGCGCTGCGCAAGGGCGAACGCCTGTCGCCCGCCGCGCTCGGCATGGTCGCGAGCCTCGGCCTGCCGGACGTGCCCGCGCTGCGGCGGCTGCGGGTGGCCTACTTCTCGACCGGCGATGAGATCCTGAGCCTCGGCGACGCGCCGCGCGAAGGCGCCGTGTACGACAGCAATCGCTACACCGTGTTCGGCATGCTCGCGCGGCTGGGCTGCGAGGTGATCGACCTCGGCCTCGTGCGCGACGATCCGGCCACGCTCGCCGCCGCATTGCGGCGCGCCGCGCGCGAGGCCGATGCCATCGTCACCAGCGGCGGTGTCAGCGCCGGTGCGGCCGACCACACGCGCGACGTAATGCAGCAACTGGGCGACATGGCGTTCTGGCGCGTGGCCATGCGCCCGGGCCGGCCGCTGGCGGTGGGGTTGATCCCGCGCGAGGCGTCGCCGCAGCCAGCGGTGCTGTTCGGACTGCCGGGCAATCCGGTGGCCGTGATGGTGACCTTCCTGGCCTTCGTGCGGCCGGCGCTGCTGCGCCTGATGGGCTGCCACGACGCGGCAGCCGCGCCACCGCCCTTGCTGCGTGCACGCTGCACGGGCCCGATCCGCAAGAAGCCGGGCCGCACCGAATACCAGCGCGGCTTCGTGAAGACCATGCCGGACGCGTTGCCTGAGGTGTGCGTCGCGAGCCACCAGGGCTCGGGGGTGCTCAGCTCGATGGTCGAAGCCAACGGGCTCGTGGTGCTGCACCACGAGCAGGGCAATGTCGCGGCGGGCGGCGAAGTCGACGTGATGATGTTCGACGGCAACATCTAAGGCGCCCCGAACGGTCAGATCCGGCCCAAGGCCTTGTCCACGCCCTTGTTGGCCAGCATGTCGGCGCGCTCGTTGCCCGGGTCTCCCGAGTGGCCCTTGACCCAGCGCCACTCGATCTGGTGGCCGCCCTCGCTCACCAGCTTGTCGAGCCGCTGCCAGAGTTCGACGTTCTTCACGGGCTGCTTGCTGGCTGTCATCCAGCCCTTGGCCTTCCAGCCGCGGATCCACTCGGTGATGCCCTTGCGCACGTACTGGCTGTCCAGGTAAAGCAGCACCTTGCAGGGCCGCTTGAGCGCAGCCAGGCCTTCGATGACGGCAGTCAGCTCCATGCGGTTGTTGGTGGTGTCGAGTTCACCGCCGAACAGGTCTTTCTCGGTGGAGCCCGACTTGAGCCACGCGCCCCACCCGCCAGGGCCGGGGTTTCCCTTGCACGCGCCATCGGTGTAGATCACGACTTCGTTCAAACCGGCTTTTCCTTCTTCATCATCATTCGTTCTCGTTCATTCTCAATTCTTGCCGACCTCGTTGCGGTGCACCTTGCCCGCGATGGGCACTGGCGCCGTGGCGCGGGCGCCCGAGCGGCGCCACTCGGCGCTCAGCAGGCGCATGCCGCGCACCCGCTTCACGGCGACCAGGAAGTAGGCTGCGCCAAAGATCGGCCACCAGCGCTCGCCGGCGGCATCCATCCAGCGCGAGCGCTCCAGCCAGGCTTCGCTGCGCACCGCAGGCCGGTAGACGCCGAAGCGGCCCGACTCCACCTCGAAGCTCAGGAGCCGCAGCCAGTCGCGCATGCGCCAGTAGCCGATGAACTCCCCGCCTTCGGGCAGGTACAGGTCGCCGATGCCGAGCCGGCGATAGAGGTGTGCGCGTCGCTGCCGCATGCCCCAGAGGCTGGCCGGGTTGAACCCGCAGATCACCACGCGGCCCTCGGGCACCAGCACCCGCTCCACCTCGCGCAGGGTGGCGTGCGGGTCGGGGCTCAGTTCGAGCGCGTGCGGCATCACCACCAGGTCGAGGCTGTTGGCTGCAAACGGCAATGCCGCGAAGTCGGTCAGGAGCGTCGCCCTGCCGCCTCGGGCAGGGTCGTCCAGCGCCAGCCAGCGGTGCGGCATGCGGTTGGCGCGCAAGCCGTCGACCTCGGCCGCACCCAGCTGCAGCGCGTGATAGCCGAACACGTCGGCCACCGCCTGATCGAACTGGGCCTGCTCCCAAGCCAGAAGGTAGCGCCCCGGGGGGGTCGCGAACCAATCCTGCAAACCTATAATTTGACCGCTCATGACCCTTGTTCCGCTGCCCGCCTTCGCTGACAACTACATCTGGATGCTGCACGACGGGTCCCACGCCATCGTGGTGGATCCGGGCGACGCCCAACCGGTGTTCGACGCGCTGGCGCGCCACAAGCTGCAGCTGGCCGCGATTCTAGTCACGCACCACCATCCCGATCACACAGGGGGCGTGGCCGCGCTGCACGAGGCCACCGGCGCACCCGTGTGGGGGCCGGCGCGCGAGCGCATTCCCGAGCCGTTCACGCCGCTGGCGCAAGGCGACATTGCCGAGGTGCTCGGCCTGCGCTTCGAGGTCATCGACGTGCCGGGCCATACGGCCGGCCACATCGCGTACTTCCTGCCTGCGGCGCAAACGGCGGGTGGCGATGCGCCGCTGCTGTTCTGCGGCGACACGCTGTTCTCCGGCGGCTGCGGGCGCCTGTTCGAAGGCACCCCCGGGCAGATGCTGGCTTCGCTCGATGCGCTTGCCGCATTGCCGGGCGACACGCGTGTCTGCTGTGCGCACGAATACACACTTTCTAACCTGCGTTTTGCCCAGGCGGTGGAACCGGGCAACGCCGAACTGGATCACTACAACGCGCGCTGCGAAAGCCTGCGCGCGCAGGGGCAGCCCACGCTGCCGTCGCAACTGGCAATCGAACGCCAGGTCAACCCCTTTCTTCGCAGCCGCGAAGCCACTGTCCTTCGAGCGGTGCGTGCCCACGCCGAGCTGGCTGCCGATGCAGCCGAGGCCGATGTGTTCGCCGCACTGCGCCAATGGAAAAACGACTTCCGATGAAACTGATCGCTGCCACCTGCCTTGCAGGTTCACTGGTGCTCGCGGGCTGCGCGGGCACGAGCAACAACAACAGCTCCTCCCCCTCTTCTTCGTCGGCCGGCGGCACCGGCGCCAAGGCCACGGGTAGTGCGGCACCCATCTACCCACGCGACTCTCTATCGCCCCTCGCCACCGGACAGGCCCAATCGCAGAGCGTGGTCACGCTCGCGCCGCCGGTCGACATGTGGGACCGCATCCGCCGCGGCTTCAAGATGCCCAACCTCGACAGCGACCTGGTGCGCGATCGCGAGCAGTGGTATTCCAGCCGGCCCGACTACATCCAGCGCATGACGGAGCGCTCGAACAAGTACATCTTCCACATCGTCGAGGAGCTCGAGCGGCGCAACATGCCGACCGAACTCGCACTGCTGCCCTACATCGAGAGCGCGTTCAATCCACAGGCCATCTCCAGTGCGCGCGCCGCGGGCATGTGGCAGTTCATGCCGGCCACCGGCACCGACTTCGACCTGAAGCAGAACATCTTCCGCGACGACCGCCGCGACGTGGTGGCCTCCACCCGCGCCGCGCTCGACTACCTGCAGAAGCTCTATGGCATGTTCGGCGACTGGCAACTGGCCCTGGCCGCCTACAACTGGGGCGAAGGCAGCGTGAGCCGCGCCATCGCCAAGAACCAGCGCCTGGGCCTGCCCACCACCTACAGCGACCTCACGATGCCCGCCGAGACGCGGCTCTACGTGCCCAAGCTGCAGGCCGTGAAGAACATCGTGGCGAATCCGCAGGCCTTCAACACCGAGCTGCCGCTGATCGCCAACCACCCGTACTTCCAGACCGTCACGCTCACGCGTGACCTCGACGTGGAACTCGCCGCCAAGCTTGCCGACGTGCGGCTCGAAGACTTCCGCGCGCTCAACCCCGCCGCGCACAAACCGGTGCTGATCGCAGCCGGCACGCCGCAGATCCTGCTGCCGTGGGACAACGCGGCCGTGTTCCAGCGCAACTTCGATGCCTATTCGCAGGGTCAGTACGCCAGCTGGACCGCCTGGGTCGTGCCCAACACCATGACCGTTGCCGACGCGGCCCAGCGCTCCGGCATGAGCGAAAGCGACCTGCGCGCCATCAACAACGTGCCGCCGCGCATGCTCATCAAGGCCGGCTCGACGCTGATCGTGCCGCGCGGCGCCCGCGTGAAGGAAGACGTGGCGGCCGTGGTGGCCGACGGCGGCCACCTGAGTTTCCAGCCCGAAATCGTCACCCACCGCACGACGGTGAAGGCCGGGCGCGCGGACAGCGTCGCCAGCATTGCGCGCCGCTACAACCTCAAGCCCGCCAACGTGGCCGAGTGGAACGACGTGAAGCCCAACCACGCCTTCAAGCGCGGCTTCAGCGTGGTGGTGTACCTGCCGATCCGCGCCACGGTGGCGGCGCGCGCCGGCACCGGCGTGGCGGTCGCGCGCGGACACGCGGTGGCGGTATCTGCGAAGCGCGGCGCACCGGTGAAGGTTTCGGCGCCGCGGGGCACCAATGTTGTCAAGGTGCCTGCCAGCAGCAAGCAGCAGGTGGTGCGCGAGAAGCGCGGCGGCATGCCGGCCAAGAAAAAACGCTGAAACGGCGCTCTTCCTGCTTCGGCCTCTGGAGGTTCAGCGGGCCGCTGCCGCAGCCCATGCCCTGCGGCGCACCACGGCTTCGAGTGCGGCCACCGCGATCATGACGAGCGTCGTGAGCGTGCCCACCACCATCACCGAGAGGTGCGGAGCAAAGACTGCGAGCACGGCCAGCAGGCCCAGGCCGTAAAGATGCGACTGCGGCAGGAAACCGCGCACCACACGCTTGAACAGCGCATTGCCGAACAGGTACAGCGCCGGCCCGCCGATGAGTGCGCCGAGATACTTGAGCTCGGCATGGTGCGAGCCCTCGTTGATCGTGAGCTCGTCCGCCACCGCGCACACGATGATGCCCGCCACCAGGATCACGTGCGTGTAGTGGAACTTGGCGCCGATGCCACCGGGGTCGGGCGAATGCTCGATGGCATGGGTCGCCTCCCTCGCGCTGGTGTCGAAGTACATCCACCACATCGCGAGGCTGCCCGAGAAACCCACGAGCAGCGCGAACAGGTCGATGCCGTGCCATTCAGTGTGCCGGCCGAAGGCGATGCCGGTGGCCAGCACCGACTCGCCCAGCGCGACGATCACGAACAACTGGCAGCGTTCGGCGAGGTGCCCGCCGTCAATGGTCCAGTCGGCGGTCGTGGAGCGGCCCAGTCCCGGAAAGCGCAACCCGATCATCGGCGCGATGTATTCGCACAGCACGCCGACGAACCACAGCGCGAGGCGCGCCTGCCCTTCGGCCAAGCCGCCCGCGATCCAGAACGCTCCGGCCAGGCAGTTCCATGCCAGCAGCCGGCGAAAATTGGGTGTGAGCGGATCGTTCGAGCCGATGGCGATCAGCATGCAGAACGTGCGCCCCGCCTGGATGCCCACGAAGCACAGCGCGAACACCAGTCCGCGCTCTGCGAAGGCACCGGGCAGCGCCGAGGCCATCACCATGGCCAGCAGCATGATGGCGAACAGCACGCCTCGAATGCGTAGCGCGCCAGGGTTGAACCAGTTGGTGGTCCATGCCGTGTACTGCCAGCCCAGCCATACCGCGAACCACATCACCAGCGTCTGGAACGCGCCCGACAGCGTGAGGTGGTCCAGCAGATAGTGGGAGAGTTGCGTGACCGAAAAAGCATAGACCAGATCGAAGAACAGCTCTTCGTTCGAGACCCTGGCAGCCTCGTTGCGCGAGCGCAGGGTCGTGGCCCGCTTGTTGTCGTGGCTCATTGGCTTACTACCCCCGTGAATTCGTTGCCGCGCTCTCCGGAGCGTCGCGCAAGATCATCGCATGAGGGAGCTACAGCTTCTCGGTTTCGCCGGTCTTGGGCTGCCACTTCATGAGCCGCTTCTCGATCAGCCCCACGATGCCGTCGAGCACCAGCGCAAAAGCCGTGAGCACCACGATGCCGGCGAACACGGTGTTGACGTCGAAGGTGCCTTCGGCCTGCAGGATCAGGTAGCCCACGCCGCGCGCCGAGCCCAGGTATTCGCCCACCACCGCGCCCACGAAGGCCAGCCCGACCGAGGTGTGCAGGCTGGA
The DNA here is from genome assembly GCF_047304235.1 of Variovorax sp. Varisp36. Taxonomy (NCBI): domain Bacteria; kingdom Pseudomonadati; phylum Pseudomonadota; class Betaproteobacteria; order Burkholderiales; family Comamonadaceae; genus Variovorax; species Variovorax sp. Varisp36. The sequence goes on along the minus strand of NZ_JBGLYU010000007.1, from coordinate 103,510 downwards.
GAACACCCAGCTCGTTGCGCTCGGCAGGTACACCGTGCGCAGCAGCTGCCGCTGGTTCGCGCCCAGCATCTTCGCATTGGCCAGCACCACCGGGCTCACCTCGCGCACGCCCTGGTAGACGTTGAAGAACACGATGAAGAACACCAGCGTGACGGCCAACGCCACCTTGCTCCAGATGCCCAGGCCGAACCACAGCGCGAAGATGGGCGCGAGGATCACCCGCGGCATCGAGTTGGCGGCCTTGATGTAGGGGTCGAGGATCAGGCTCGCCGTGGGCGCGAGCGCCAGCCACAGCCCGCAACCCAGGCCGAGCACCGTGCCGATGCCGAAGGCCAGCACCGTCTCCAGCAGCGTGGTTCCCAGGTGCAGGTAGATGTCGGCGTTGCCCTTGAGCCCGTCAGGGAACAGCGCATTGGGCGGCACCTCGAACGGCAGGAACCAGCTCCAGATGCGGCCCGCCACCTGGATCGGCTCGCCGACGAAAAAGGCGAACTGCTGGTTGCGCGAGGCAATGTGCCACGCCACCAGGATCACTACCAGCAACGCCAGCTGCCAGAAGCGCGCGTTGCGCTCGTTGAGTCCGAGGCGGGGCATCACGCGGCCTTCCTCAGCTGCTGCGCGTAGCCCTTCAACACCTCGTCGCGCAGCACCTCCCAGATCTGGGTGTGCAGCTCGACGAAGCGCGGCTGCGTGCGCACCTCGGCAACGTCGCGCGGACGCGCCAGGTCGATGGCGAACTCGCCGATGGGGTGCGTTGCCGGGCCGGCCGACAGCACCACCACGCGGTCGCTCATGGCAATGGCCTCGTCGAGATCGTGCGTGATGAAGAGCACGGCCTTCTTCCTTGCGCTCCAGAGGTCGAGCACTTCGTTCTCCATCAGTTGGCGCGTCTGGATGTCGAGCGCGCTGAAGGGTTCGTCCATGAGGATGATGTCGGGGTCGAGCACCAGCGTCTGTGCCAGCGCCACGCGCTTGCGCATGCCGCCCGAGAGTTGGTGCGGGTAGCGGTCGCCGAAGCCTGATAGGCCCACGCGCGAGAGCCATGCCTCGGCCTGCTGGCGCGCTTCGGCATCGGACACACCGCGGTACTGCAGCCCCACCATGACGTTGTCGATGGCGCTGCGCCAGGGCATCAGCGCCTCGGTCTGGAACATGTAGCCGGCGCGCGTGTTGATGCCCGCGAGCTTCTGGCCGAAGACCTTCACGGTGCCCGAAGAAGGTTCGAGCAAACCCGCACCAACGTTCAGTAGCGTCGACTTGCCGCAGCCCGTGGGGCCGACCACCGAGACGAACTCCCCCGCCTTGATGCGCAGCGTGGTGTCGGCCACCGCGGTGTAGCGCTGGCCTGGATCGTCCTTCGAATGGAAGGTGCAGCTGATGGAGAGAAGTTCGAGTGCGTGGTCGGACATGGCGTAAAAAACCCGGCCTGAGCCGGGTCGCGGGGACGTTCGAAATCAGGCTTTGAACCGGTCTTTCGCGCGCCGAGCAAAATCGTTGGTGTAGGTCTTTGCGAGGTCGATCCTGTCGGCCTTCACGGTGGTGTCGAAGCTGGCGATCGCGGTCAGCGCGGTCTTGGGACCGTCGACCGGCACGAGGCCGTCGGTGGCGATCGACTCGCGCACCTTGTCGAAGGACGCGAGGTACAGCGCCCGGTCGCCGAGCAGATAGGTCTCGGGCACCGTCTTGATGATGTCGCCGGGCCCCGCCGTCTGCAGCCACTTGAGCCCGTGCACGATGGCATTCGCCAGCGCCTGGCAGGTGTTGGGATTCTTCTGGATGAACTCGCTCGACGCATACAGGCAGGCTGCCGGCATCGGGCCGCCGAACACCTGCTGCGTGCCCTGGAGCGTGCGCGTGTCGCTGATGATCTTCACGTCGCCCTTCTGTTCGAGCATCGTCATCACCGGGTCGGTGTTGCTGATCGCGTCGATCTGGCCCGAGCGCAGCGCGGTGAGCGCGCCGGCCGCCACGCCGACGCCGATGTAGCTCACGTCGCTGGCCTTGAGGCCGCCGCGCGACAGCACGAGGTTGGCGACCATGTTGGTCGACGAGCCTGGCGCCGAGACGCCGATCTTCTTGCCCTTGAGGTCGGGAATGCCGGTGTAGCCCGCCATGTTCTTCGTCGACACGCCCACGGCGATTTGCGGTGCGCGGCCCTGCAGCACGAAGGCCTGGAAGAACTGGTTCTTGGCTTGCAGGTTGATGGTGTGTTCGTAGGCGCCCGAGCAGACATCGGCCGAACCGCCGACCACCGCCTGCAGTGCGCGCGCGCCGCCCGCGAAATCGGAAATCTCCACATCGAGCCCCTCGGCCTTGAAGTAGCCGAGCTGTTCGGAAATGGTGAGCGGCAGGTAGTAGAACGCCGCCTTGCCACCCACCGCGATGGAGATCCTGGTCTTTTCCAGCTTCGCCTGCTGCGCAAAGACGCGCGGCAACGCGATGGTTGCGGCGGCGATGGCGGAAGCTGAAATGAGGGTTCGGCGATGGAGCATGAAACGGTGCCTGCGGGCTCGGTGATTCCTGGGACTGAATCGAGCTTAGGGGCCGCATCAGGCGACGGCATCGGGGTGATCCCGTGCGGGTTTTCACGTAATCATGAAGGCCTCGCCGCGAAGCCCGCGCCGAAGCGTCAGCGCGCCAGGAAAAGTATCGCGACGTTGACCATGAACCCGAGCGCCCAGACAGCACTGCGCGCGCTGCCCAGACCCTTGATGTAGAGCACGATGTAGATCGCGCGCAGCACCACGTAGGCCGCGGCGAGCATGTCCAGACGCGCCTGTGCCGCGCCGAGCTGGTGCGCGATGATCACCGCGCCGATGAAGAACGGCAGGCCTTCGAAGCTGTTCGCCTGCGCGCTGTTGGCGCGCGCGCGCCATCCGCCCTGCTTCGCGGCCCAGTCGCGCGGATGCTGGTTGTCGCGCGGGCCGAAGCTTCCAGCCTTGGCGATCCACGCCGCGAAATACGGCAAGCCGCAGGCGATGAAAACGCACCAGTAGGCGATGGTGAGCAAGGAAAAAGTCATGCTCGCATGCGCGTGCTACCTGCGATCCACCAGGGCATGCGCGATGGTGCCGAGATCGACGTATTCGAGTTCGCTGCCGGCCGGCACGCCGCGCGCAAGGCGCGTCACCGTGAGACCATGCTGCTTCAGCGCCTCGCCGATCACGTGCGCGGTGGCTTCGCCCTCGGCGGTGAAGTTCGTGGCCAGGATGACCTCGCTCACCGTGCCGTCGCGCGCGCGGTCGAAGAGCTTCTGCAGTCCGATGTCCTTCGGCCCGATGCCGTCGAGCGGACTGAGCTTGCCCATCAGCACGAAGTAATAGCCGCGGAACGCGCCGGTGCGCTCGAGTGCGGCCTGGTCGGCCGGCGTCTCGACCACGCAAAGCTTGGTTCCGTCGCGCCGCGAGTCCATGCAGACGCTGCAGATCGGCGCCTCGGTGAAGGTGTTGCAAAGCTCGCAATGCCGAACGTGACCCGCGGCCTGCTGCAGCGCGCGCGCGAGCAGCTGCGCACCCTCGCGGTCGTGCTGCAGCAGATGGAACGCCATGCGCGAGGCCGACTTGACGCCGACACCGGGCAGGCGGCGCAGCGCATCGATCAATGCGTCGAGCGAACCGGCGTCTGCCATCTCGGCCGCTTAGAACGGCAGCTTCATGCCGGGCGGGAGACCAGGCATGCCGGCCGTGAGCTTGCCCATCTTCTGCTCGCTGGTTTCCTCGGCCTTGCGCACGGCGGCGTTGAAGGCGGCCGCCACGAGGTCTTCGAGCATGTCCTTGTCGTCCGCCAGCAGGCTGGGGTCGATGGTGATGCGCTTGACGTCGTGCTTGCAGGTCATGACGACCTTGACGAGGCCGGCGCCGGATTCGCCTTCGACCTCGATGTGGGCGAGTTCTTCCTGGGCCTTCTTGAGGTTGTCCTGCATTGCCTGCGCCTGCTTCATGAGGCCGGCCAGTTGTCCTTTGTTGAACATCGTTGGTCCTGATTGTTGGGTTGAAAAGTGGGTGAAGGATAAGAGAGATGGGAGCTCAGGCCGGTTTCAGGGTTCCGGGAACGATCTTCGCGTCGAAGTCGCGCATCAGCGCCTGCACTTCAGGGTCGCTCATGATGGCCTCTTCGGCCACGCGCTGGCGCTCGTCGGCGGCCTGCTTGTTGCGGCGCGCGGGGCTGTCGACCACGCCGCCGATCTCGATGGCGAGCTTGATGTTGTGGCCGAGGTTGTTCAGCGCAGCTGTCAGCTTTTCGCGGCTCGACGGCTGGTTGAGCGTCTCGCGCTCGATGCGCAGCAGCCACTGGTCCGTGTCGCGGCCCACCAGCTGCGACTGCAGCGCCAGTTCGCGTGCAAGGGCCGTGATGGCCTCGGCCGCGACCAGTTCGGAGACCGTGGCGTACCAGAAATCGCCGTCTTCGCTGGTCGGAATGGGGGTGAATGTGCTGCGCGGCTCATCGGGGCGCGGCGTGTCCCGGACACTTGGTGGAGGCTGCACGCGAATGGGCACGCCGACGACCCTGGCGGTCGTATCGCTGGCCTCGGGGCGGGATTCGGCCTGTCGGGGTTCGTCGACCACCGCGAGGCGATGGCCCGCCGGGACCGGGGCGGCATGGGCGGGCGCCGCAGCAGGCGCTTCAGCTTCAATCGGAGCGCGAACGACCGGCATGGGTGCCGGAGCGGGGGCTGCGGCACGCACCGGAACCTGCGGCGCCGCGGCCGCAGCTTCATTCAGAGTTTTTTTTTCCGTGGAGGCCGTCGAAGCAGCCGCGTTGGAGGGTTTGAAGGCCAGTAGCCGCAACAGCACCATGGTCAGCGCGGCGTACTCGTCCGGGGCCAGGCCCAGTTCGCCGCGGCCGTGCAGGCACAGGCTGTAGAGCAGTTGCGTCTCGTCGGCCGGCATCAGCGCAGCGAGGCGCGCGGTGTCGGCCGCGTCGGGATCGGTGGCGGCATCGGCCGACTCCGCCCGCGAGGGCACGGCCTGCAGCACGGCCATGGCCTGCAGCACAGCCGTCATTTCTTCCAGCGTGGAGGCGGCGGACATGCCGTCGACGCGCAGCGCCTCGGAGGTTTCGACCACCGTCTTGCCGTCGCCCTGCGCGAGCGCCTCGATCAGGCGGAACACATGCCCTCGATCGACGCTGCCGAGCATCTGGCGCACGCCCGCTTCCACGAGTTCGCCGTTGCCGAAGGCGATGGCCTGGTCGGTAAGCGACAGCGCGTCGCGCATCGAGCCGCGCGCCGCGCGCGCCAGGAGGCGAAGCGCCTGCGGCTCGGCCGGAACATTCTCGGTGTGCAGCACGCCGGTGAGGTGTTCGAGCACCGTCTCAGGTGCCATCGGCCGCAGGTTGAACTGCAGGCAGCGCGACAGCACCGTGACCGGCACCTTCTGCGGATCGGTCGTGGCCAGCACGAATTTGAGGTACTCGGGCGGTTCCTCGAGCGTCTTCAGCATCGCGTTGAACGCGGTGTTTGTGAGCATGTGCACTTCGTCGATCATGAAGACCTTGAAGCGCCCCTGCACCGGCTTGTAGACGGCTTGCTCGAGCAGCGACTGCACCTCGTCCACGCCGCGGTTCGAGGCCGCGTCGAGCTCGGTGTAATCCACGAAGCGGCCCGAATCGATGTCGCGGCAGGCCTGGCACACACCGCACGGCGTGGCCGTGATGCCGCCCTGCCCGTCCGGGCCCTGGCAGTTGAGCGACTTCGCCAGAATCCGCGAAACAGTGGTCTTGCCGACACCGCGGGTGCCGGTGAAAAGATAGGCGTGATGCAGGCGCTGCGTGGTCAACGCGTTCTCGAGCGCCTGCACCACGTGCCCCTGGCCGACCATCTCACCGAAGGTTTTCGGACGGAACTTGCGAGCGAGCACGAGATAAGACATTGGGGGCATTCTAAAAGGCGCGAGGCGCCGATCCGGCCCCGGTCACAAGAAAGGAGAGGCTTCTCTGCCCCGCTCCGGAGGAGCGCCGCGCACGGCCGCCCGAAGCGGCCGCCCCGCCTCCTGGAAGGGGGTTGGCGAAGCGACACGAAGTGCGCGAAAACTGGGGGTTAGAATCCAGGCTGACGGGCCTCCCTGCATGGTGAAGTGGCCAACCGGGTCAGGTGGGGAACCAAGCAGCCCTAACTGCGTAGTCAGTGCCAGGGGTAAGGCTCGTCAACCTCTTCAGCAGCTTCGTTTCATTCCGTGCGAAATGAAACGAGGCTTGCAACAATCACTCTCAGCCCAGACCCAGACGACGAATCGCGCCGCGCGCCGCGGCCGCGCCGCTGGCCATCGACGCTGTCAGCAGGTAGCCGCCGGTCGGCGCCTCCCAGTCGAGCATCTCTCCTGCCGCAAACACGCTGGGCAGCGCGTTCGACATCAGCTGCGCATCCAGCGCGTCGAAGCGCACGCCGCCTGCCGTGCTGATCGCCTCGTCGACCGGCCGCGTCGCGATGAGCTTCAAGGGCACCGCCTTGATCGTCGCGGCCAGTTGCGCGGCGTCCTGCATCGCTTCGCGGCTCAAGGCCTCGTGCAGCACCCCCGCCTTGATGCCCTCGAGCCCCAGCCGGCTCTTGAGATGGCTGCTGAGCGAACGCGCGCCGCGAGGGTGCGTCACTGCGGCCAATACCTGTTCGGCACTGCGGTCGGGCAGCAGATCCAGCAACAGCGTCGCGCTGCCCTTCGCGGCAATCTCGTCGCGCAGCAGCGCCGACGCCGCATAGATCAGGCTGCCTTCGATCCCCTTGGCCGTCGCGACGAACTCGCCCTTGCGCGCAAAGTGCCTCCCGTGGCTGTCGGTGAACGAGATCGCGACCGACTTGAACGGCTGCCCGGCAAAGCGGCTGGAGAAATGCTCACTCCAGCCGGTGCCGTCGAAGCCTGAATTGGCCGCCAGCAGCGGCGCCACTTCCACACCCTGCGCCTGAAGCCACGGCACCCACGCGCCATCGGAGCCGAGGCGAGCCCAACTCGCGCCGCCAAGCGCCAGCACTACCGCATCGGCCTTTGCAGCAATGCCGCCGGCAGGCGTCGCGAACCGCAGCGACGCCGTGTCGAAAACCCCATCGCCCATCCAACGATGCCGCATATGAAACTGCACACCCGCCGCGCGCAAACGATGCAACCACGCGCGCAGCAGCGGCGCGGCCTTCATGTCGGTCGGAAACACGCGCCCCGACGTACCGACGAAGGTCTCGATGCCCAGGCCGCTCGCCCATTCGCGCATCTGCTGCGGTCCGAACAGCGCCAGCATCGGTTCGAGCTGCGCGCGGCGCTCGCCGAAGCGGGTCATGAACACATCGAAGGGCTCCGAGTGCGTGAGGTTCAGCCCGCCACGGCCGGCCAGCAGGAACTTGCGGCCGACCGAAGGCATCGCGTCATACACATGCACCTGTGCGCCGGAAGCGCTCAGGACTTCAGCCGCCATCAGGCCGGCAGGTCCGCCGCCGATGACGGCGACGGTAGGGGAAACAGTCATTCGAGATTTACCAGTTCGCCCTGCCCGGTGAGGAACGCGACGCGCACCGTGGCACCGGGATAGGCATGTTGCACCGCTGCGCGATAGCGCTGCATCTGTGCGATCAGCGCAGCGTCCCGTTCGGGGCGCGCCGCAGATTTGTAGTCGAGGATCCACCAGGCGCCGCTGTCGCGCTCGCGCACCAGACGGTCGATGCGCAAGGTCTCGCCTTCATGCACCAGCGTGACTTCGTTGCCATGCCAGTCGACCCTGCGATCGTCCCACACCCAGGCGCCCTCGCCCGCGCGGATGCGCTGCGCCAGCGCGGCGGCACCGCGCGCCTGCTGCGCATCGAGCATGAATTCGCGTGCTGCAGCGCGCACGTGGGCCGCAGGCAGCGGCTCGCCAGGGACAGCCCATTCGAGCAGTCGGTGCATGGCCTGGCCGAAGGCGGCGGCGCGCGCGTCAACGGTGGTGTCTGGCGCTTTCTTGGTGGCAGGTTGTTCGACCAACACGGGCGCCGCAGGCATGCGCTTCATCGAGAAGCTGCCCGCGCCGGAGTCGGTCGGCAAGGCGACCAGCGGCTCGTCGGCCTCGGTAGGCTCGCACAGCGGCTCCAATCGCGCCCACCAGCTGCCTTCGTTGGCGCGCGCCGGGCGCACCGACGACAGCACCAGCCGCTCGCGTGCCCGCGTGGTCGCGACGTAAAGGCCGTTGAGCTCTTCACGATGGCGCGCGCGCTGCTCCTCTTCGAGCAATGCCGCCGTGCAGGCCGGCGGCGTCTTCTCGCTCGCAAGGAACACGAAGCGCGTCGGCGCGCTGTCGCTGCCCTTCCATTCGACCAGCACGCCCATGGTCTGGGCGCGCGGTGGTGCCGCGTCGCAGTCGAGCATGAGAACGGTATCGGCCTCCAGTCCCTTCGCGCCATGCACGGTCAGCAGTTGCACCGCATCGGGCGCGGCAACGGCCGGGGCGCGCACGCCGCCAGCGCGCAACGCACGCACCAGTGCATACGGTGTCGCGAAACGTGCGCCGTCAATCTCGAGCGATGCGGACAGCAGGCCGCGCAGATTGGCCAGCGCGCTCTGGCGCATCGCGGCGGAAACTGCGGCGCCGAATTTCGCGAGCAGATCGCCATCGTGAAAGATCGCGTCTAGCGCGTCGTGGGGCGGCAGTGTCATCAGCCAGCGCTGCCACTTCCTGAGCTTTGTGCCCGCCTCGATCAACGCCGGCGGCAGGCTTTCGTCCTTCAGGATCAGCGCGAACCAGCTCACCGGGCCGCGCTCGCGCTGGCGCAGTGCGAGCTGCACCAGCGCCTCGTCACCGATGCCGAACACCGGCGACTTCAGCGCCCGCGCCAGCGAAAGATCGTGCGCGGGCGACACCAGCGCGTCGATCAGCGCGACCACGTCCTGCACTTCGGGTGCGTCGTGCAGATCGTTCTTCTCTGGCTGCTGCACGGGAATGTGGCGCTGGCGCAATGCGTCCTGCATGGCCGAGAGCCGGCTGCGGCGGCGCGCCAGCACCATGATCTGGCGCGGCGGCGTGCCGTCGGCGATGCGCTGCGCCACCCATTGCGCGGCCTGTTCGCATTCCTTCTGCAGCAGCTGTTCTTCGGGCAGCACGCGCGGTGTGACGAGGCTGTCGCGCCAGTGCAGCATGCCGCCGTCGGCCGGTGCCGCGTCGGACGCATCGCCGAGTGCGTCGCGGTCGATGGCCGGCAGCTTGAGCAGTTCGCCTTCGTCGCCGCGCTCGGTGGTGTGGGCGCGGTAGCCATCGAACTCACCGGCCTCTTGCGCCGCCAGCATCGCCGTATTGACCAGCCCGACCACGGCCCGCGCATTGCGGTGGGTGTGGTCGCAGTTAAGCAACTCGCCGTCGAGCCCTTCGCGCACGAACTTCTTCGCGGCGATGAACACCTGCGGCTCGGCGCGGCGGAAGCGGTAGATGCTCTGCTTCGGGTCGCCCACGATGAACACGCGCGGCGCGCGGCCCTGCGCCCCGGTGTACGCGCTGAGCCAGCCGTACAGCGCCTGCCACTGCAGCGGGTTGGTGTCCTGGAATTCGTCGATCAGCAGGTGCGCAATGCGCGCGTCGAGCCGCTCCTGCACCCAGCCCGACAGCGCCGACTGGCCGAGCAGCAGTTGCGCGGCCTGCTCGACGTCGTTCATGTCGACCCAGCCGTGGGCACGCTTCACATCGGCAAAGGCTGCGATCAGCAGGCGTGTGAGGCGCGTCATGCGCTGCTGGTAGAGCCATGCGGCGTGCTGGGCCTGCGCGCCGCACAGCACCTGCAGCTCGGCCTCGGCTTCCTGCGCGGCGGGGAACTTCTGCAGGTTCTTGTTGAGGCGATCTTCGGTGGCGATGAAGAAGTTCTTGCGCAGGTGCGCGAGCGCGGCCGCCAGCGAATCGGCTGGAGGCTCGCCCATGCCGAACACGTCGATGATGGCCTCGGCCGCCTTCTGCGGCGTCTTGTTGCTCTCGCGGCCGAGCGCGGCGGCGCGGTCAAGCCAACGGCGGCGCACCGGCTCGCCGAGCAAGGCCTCGGTCGGTTCATCAAGGCCTTCGAGCGACGGAAAGAACACGCTGAAATGCTGGACGGCATTCTCTGCATCGGCCAGTGAGAACTCGACGCGCTTCGAGAGCGCCTCGCTCAGGGCCTTGGCCGTCTGCGAGCGGCCGTGCGTCGCGACGACGGCGTAGTAATCGGCCAGCGCATTCTTGTCGGCGGTGACGGCCTCGAAGAAGGGCCGCCACGTGTGGCCGCGCGCCTCGGCGTCGTCTTCGAGCAGTTCGTAGTTCGACGGCAGGCCCAGCTCGCGCAGCACCGCGAGCGGCGCATTGCGCAGCAGGCCCGCGAACCAGGCGTGGAAGGTGCGGAACTGCACCGGCCTGCCGCCTTCGAGCAGGCGCCTGTAGAGGCCCTTCAGGCGCGGCACGGCGGCCAATGCGGCCGCCGGCTCGACGCCGCGCATCACGAGCTGGCCGACCAGTTCTTCCGGCGTCCGTTCGGCAAAATCCTCGAGCCACTGGTCGAGCCGCTCGCGCATCTCGCCGGCCGCCTTCTTCGTGAAGGTGATGGCCAGGATCTCATGCGGCTCGCAGGCAGACTCGCCTTCTTCGAGCAGCGCGCGCAGGATGCGCGACACCAGCATCCAGGTCTTGCCCGCGCCCGCACAGGCTTCGACGGCGACCGAGCGGCGCGGGTCGCAGGCGACGGTATAGAAGGCCTCGCGCGTGACGTGCCGGCCGTTGTGTTCGTAGGCAGCGCCGTTCATTTCGCAATGCCCCCGGGCCGGGGGACCTCGTTGCCCCAGAAGTCCTTGCGGCAAAGGCCGCGTGCGGCGCAGTAGTCGCAGACGGCGCCCTCCCCTAATGGCGGCAGTGCTGCCCCCTGCGCAATGCGCGTGAAGTCGTCGATGATGCCGGCCACCAGCGCATCCCGCGCCTCGACCACGGCGGGCTGCTCGACGGTCTGCGTGCCGGAGGACTTTTCCCCGACGTTCACATAGGCCGCACGCAAGGTGTCGTCGGCCACCAGCGCGGCATAGAAGGCCAGTTGCGTGTCTTCGGTCGGGTCTTTCACGCGCTCCTTGCTGACGGCGGCGGACTCGGTCTTGTAGTCGATCACGAAAGCCTGGCCGTCTGGCATGCGGTCGATGCGATCGAGCCGGCCGATCAGCCGCAGCGTGCCCAGGGACTGCTCCTTCCAGGGCTCGGCTTCGACGAAAACCGCGCCGCCCGCCTCGTGCCCCGTCAACCAGTTGAGGTAGCCGTCGCGCACCGCGGGCCAGGCCGCGGCGAAAGGCAGGAACTCGGCTGCGGACAGGCTGAGCTCCTGCGTCGCGCGCCGGGCGGCCTCTTCGATGAGCGCGGTGCGTTCCTGGGCGTCCTGCGTCGCAGCCTCAGCCAGCGTCTCGTGGAAGTGACCAAGCACGGCATGCAGCCAGTTGCCGAAGTCGCGCTTGTCGATCTCGGCATCGAGCTCGTCGGCGCTGCGCAGGCCCAACTGCCGCAACGCGAAGAAGCGGTAGGGGCAGCGGCGCAGGTCTTCGTACACGCTGGTCGAGATGTTCTCCAGTGGCAGGAGCGCGCCGGAAGGGGTCGGATATTCGGTTGGCTGCACGGTCACGTCGCGCGGCGTGCGCGGATCGGCCGAGGGCTGCAGCGCGTGATCGAGCTGCAGCGCCTGCACCAGCGGACTGGGCCGTACCGGCTCGCCGCTGGCGTCGGACTGGCGCCAGATCAACTCGCACGACGAGTTGTGCAGGGCCGCGGCCCAGGCCGCGCGTTGCGCAGCTTCGAGCGTTTCACGCGACGCCAGGCCCAGTTCGAGTCGTTGGGCGGCGCTCCAGTTGCCGGGCGGCTCGGGCGACGCAGGCAGGCGCCGGTCGTCGCAGCCGGGGATGACCACGGCGCCGAACGCACGGCCCAGCAATTGGTACAGCGGCAGCACGACGACCTTAGGTGCCTGGTCGCCCGCGGGGGGCACGAAGCTCGCGTCTTCCAGCACGTCGCGGACCCAGGCGGTGAATTCGGCCAGCGTGTGGCGCCCGCCGGGGAAATCGTCGTCGTCGCCATGCGCGCCGGCATCGAGCCACAGGGCGCCGATCACTTTGCCGCCCGCGAGGTCTTCGTCGAGCAGCGCCCATTGGCCGCTGGCTTCCAGCAGCTCGCGCAACGCGCGCAGCCAGTCGGCCAGGGGGCGGGACCGGGCCATGGGCGCGCGTCGCGCCTCGATGGCCCCGGTGAAGGACAGCAACGTGGCGTCCTGCGCTTTCTCGCTGCGCGCCACCAAGGCACACCAGGCCAACCAGTCGCGCAGGCCCTCGCGGCGCAAGCGGGCTTCGAGCAGTTGCACAGCCGGTGCATCGCCATCGGCGCCGCTCTTGAGCCATTCGAGCACCTGGTCGCTGGCGGCGTCGTGGGCGCAGGCGCGCAGCGCGCTCATCAGCGTGGCGGCAGCGCGCGTGGTCGACAGCTTCCAGCCCGTTTCGTCGTGCGTGACGATACCTTGCGCACTCAGCTGGGCACTGATGCGGCGCGTGAGGGCGCGGTCGGTTGCGATCAAGGCGACCGGTGCGCGGTCTTCGGCGAGGTGGCGCAGCACGCAGGCGGCGGCGAGTTCGGCTTCGTCTTCGGGGTCGAGGGCGACGTGCGAAACCGCAGCCTGCGTGGGCGCGCCCGAAGGCACGAGCGAGAGATGAAGAGCGCGGTCGCCCCACAGCTTGCAGAGCGACTGCGTGAGCGGATCGGCCAGGAAGCCCTCGAGCACGATCAGCGCGTCGACCTGCGCGCGCGTGCTGTCGCGCAGGAGCACGTCGGTGGCATAGCCCGAGGTCGAGGCCCACGCGACGGCGATGCGGATCAGCGCGCTCTCGATGCGAAACCATTCCGACTCGCTGCCCGCCTCGGCCACGCCCGCCGCGCGTTGCGCCCATTCGCCGCCCCGCTCTTCGGGACTCACGGCAGCTGCAAGAGGGGCCAGTTGATACGCCAGTTCGACGACGCGGCCGGCAAGGGCGAAGCGCTCGGCGCTGAAACCGGCTTGCGACAGCAGCGCCTGCGCCGTGACCAAGTCGCGCGCCATGTCGTGCGCGATGTCGTAGCCGGCCGGCACGAAGCCGCCCGCGCTGCGGGCCCAGTTATGGGTGGTCTCGAAGCGCGGCACGAAGCCTGGGCTGCCGCAGCGGGCCCACATGGCGCGCGCCACGGCCATCAACTGCGCGTAGGGCACCAGCACCACGGTGCGGGCGGCATGCAGCTGGCGATCGGCCAGCGCGCGGACGATCCGCGCAACGACGCCATTGGCGGGATCGCACCACAGGGCCTGGACAGGGAGGCCTTCGTTCATGTTCTATCGAGGGGTTGGAGAGCGCGTGGACGTGACGCACAAGGGCTTTTGGCTATCGCCGCCATAGCGTCCCCGCACGGCACGCCACCCCTTGGTTTCTGTCACAATGACCAGCACTTTAGCTGCACCGAAACTCTCTGCGCACAAGGACCCACACATGGCCAGCGAACTCATCAAACACATCTCCGATTCCTCCTTCGAGGCCGACGTGCTCAAGTCCAGCCAGCCCGTGCTGGTCGATTACTGGGCCGAATGGTGCGGTCCCTGCAAGATGATCGCCCCGATCCTCGACGAAGTGTCGACCGCCTACGAAGGCAAGCTGAAGATCGCCAAGCTGAACGTGGACGAGAACCGCGACATTCCCGCCAAGTTCGGCATTCGCGGCATCCCCACGCTGATGCTGTTCAAGGACGGCCAGTTGGCCGCCACCAAGGTCGGCGCCATGAGCAAGGCGCAACTCACGGCCTTCATCGACCAGCAGCTCGCCTGAGCGATTTCCACCGGCCAGCGCGCAATGCGTTGGCCGGCGCGTTTTTCCTGTCATAATCTCCCACAGATCACCGGCCCTTTATCCAGGCAACCGGTTCGAGTTCCCCGGTTGGTGAGGCACCTCTCGCTTCACACCCAACCTCCCCCCGTTTTCCGTTCGATTACCCCGCGAGGGGTCATTCCATGCACTTAAACGAACTCAAGGCACTCCACGTGTCTGAAGTCCTCAAGCAAGCCGAAGCGCTTGAGATCGAAAACGTCGGCCGCATGCGCAAGCAGGAGTTGATGTTCGCGATCATCAAGAAGCGCGCCAAGGCCGGCGAACAGGTCTTCGCCGACGGCGTGCTCGAAATACTGCCCGACGGCTTCGGCTTCCTGCGCAGCCCAGACACCAGCTTCACGGCCAGCACGGACGACATCTACATCTCGCCGAGCCAGGTGCGCCGCTTCAACCTGCACACCGGCGACATGATCGAAGGCGAGGTGCGCACGCCCAAGGATGGCGAGCGCTATTTCGCGCTGACCAAGCTCGACAAGGTCAACGACGGTCCGCCCGAGCAGAACAAGCACAAGGTGATGTTCGAAAACCTGACGCCGCTGTTCCCCAAGGAGCAGATGAAGCTCGAGCGCGACGGCATCAAGGGCGACGAGAACATCACGGGCCGCATCATCGACATCATCGCTCCCATCGGCAAGGGCCAGCGCGCCCTGCTCGTGGCGCCGCCCAAGAGCGGCAAGACGGTGATGATGCAGCACATCGCCCACGCGATCAGCGCCAACTACCCCGACGTCCACATGATGGTGCTGCTCGTCGACGAGCGCCCTGAAGAAGTGACCGAAATGCAGCGCACGGTGAAGGGCGAAGTCATTGCTTCGACCTTCGACGAGCCCGCAGCGCGCCACGTGCACGTCGCCGAAATGGTGATCGAGCGCGCCAAGCGCCTGGTCGAACTGAAGAAGGACGTGGTGATCCTGCTCGACTCGATCACCCGCCTCGCCCGCGCCTACAACAACGTCGTGCCCTCGTCGGGCAAGGTGCTGACCGGCGGTGTGGATTCGAATGCGCTGCAGCGTCCCAAGCGCTTCCTGGGCGCCGCGCGCAACGTGGAAGAAGGCGGCTCGCTGACCATCATCGGCACCGCGCTGATCGACACCGGCAGCCGCATGGACGAAGTGATCTTCGAAGAGTTCAAGGGCACCGGCAACTCCGAAATCCACCTCGACCGCCGCCTCTACGAAAAGCGCGTGTTCCCCTCGATCCAGCTCAACCGCAGCGGCACCCGCCGCGAAGAATTGCTGTTGGCACCGGAGATCCTGCAGAAGACCCGCATCCTGCGCCAGCTCATGTACAACATGGACGAGATCGAGTCGATGGAGCTGATGCTCAAGAACATGAAGGCGACGAAGACGAATGTCGAGTTCTTCGACATGATGCGTCGCGGCGGCTGAGCACCACGCTCTTCCGCAAAAGCGCGTTGGCCCTCGAGGGCCGACGCGCTTTTTTCATGGGCGCTCGATGCGGATGGCGCGGCCTTCGACGGCGCTCTGGCGGCCGATGTCGAGCAACTCCATCAGCGCGACGGCCTGCTCGGGCGGCACGGGGTTCGGGCCGTGGCCGAGGATCGCGTCGCGGACCGCAGCGTAGTAGTCGACGTAGTTGCCTGGCCGCGTCGGCAAGGCGCGAAAGCGCGGCGCCCCATCGCTGCCGATCAGCGTGAGCTCGCCATCGAGCGGATCGGCGCCCCACCCCACGGCCGGCGGCCGCTGCCCGGCGCGCAGCGCATCCTCCTGGGTATCGACGCCGTGCTTGACGTAGCTGCCACGCGTGCCGTGCACGATGTAGCGCGGCGCCGCATGGGCGGCGAGCGTCGTCGAATGCAGCACCACGCGCAGCGGCGCATGCGGCCCCAGCTCGTAGCGCAGCACGGCATGAAAGTAGTCTTCGACCACAGCACCGTCGCGCAGCACGGCGGTGTCGAGCTGGATCGTGTCGGGCCGGCCGAAAAGCTGCACCGCCTGATCGACCAGATGGGCGCCCAGGTCCACCCACAGGCCCGACCCCGGCACGGCCTGCTCGCGCCAGCGCGCCTTCACCTCGGGCCGGAAGCGGTCGAAATGCGACTCCAGGTACACCGGCCGGCCCAATTCGCCGGACGCCAGGACATCCTTGAGGGTCAGGAAATCGGCATCGAAACGCCGGTTCTGATACACCGCCAAGACAAGGTTGTTGCGCTTGGACAACGCCTCGAGCTCCCGCGCCTCAGCCACATCGAGCGTGAAAGGCTTGTCCACCACCACGTGCTTGCCGGCCTCCAGCGCTGCCTTGGCGACCGGATGGTGCTGTGCATTGGGCGTCGCGACCACGACGAGGTCGATGTCGGCGCGGGCCACCAGCGCCGCCACGTCGGGCACCACGGGCACACCGGGCCAGTCGGCGTGCACTTTGTGCGGCTGCGAACTCACCACTGCGGCCAGTTCGAGCCCCGGAACGGCCGAAAGCACCGGCGCATGGAAGGTCTGGCCGGCAAAACCGTAGCCGACGAGGCCGGCGCGCAAAGGTGCGGAGGTCATGGAAGGGTTCCGTTTGCTCGAAAATAGGGCAGTATGCGATAATCGTGGGCTCCGCGAAAAGTGCGGCTGGGCAGCTTCGCCCGGCCTCCTGGATTTCCCAGGGCAGCGCGCCAGACCATTGGCACGCTGGTGGCTCTCGCATCGACCGCGCATTGATTCCAACAGCGCAAAAGGAAAAACCATGGCAAAAGAAGGCATCCACCCGAATTACCGCGAAATCCTGTTCGTCGACATGTCGAACGGCTTCAAGTTCGTGACCCGTTCGTGCGCGAACACCAAGGAAATGGGCAAGACCGACGACGGTCGCGAGCTCCCCCTGTTCAAGCTCGACACCACCAGCGAATCGCACCCGTTCTACACCGGCACGCAGAAGTCGGTCGACAACATGGGCGGCCGCGTCGAGAAGTTCCGCAACCGTTTCGGCAAGACCACCGGCGCTGCTTCGAAGTAAGGCACGCGCTTTCGCGTCGAGGGCAGCCCGGTTTACCGCGCTGCCCTTTTTCTTTCTGAATTCCGCCTCTTTCGCCACTTGAACCAGCCCACCCCCGCGATCGTTGCCCAGAGTGCCGTGCGCCGGCTGCCGCGCATCGCGTTGCTTCTGCTGTGCGCGGCCTACCTGCTGCCGGGCCTGGTCGGCCGAGGCCCCTGGAAGAGCGCGGACATCACGGCCTTCGGCTACATGGCCGAACTGGCCCGCAGCACCGAAGGCATCGCGCGCTGGTTCGATCCTCTCCTGCTGGGCCTGCGCCCCGAAACGCCCGCGCTGATCCCGTACTGGATCGGCGCCCTGGCGATCAAGATCGCGCCGTCGTGGCTGAACCCCGACCTGGCCGTGCGAATCGCATTCGCGTTCCTGCTCTGGGGCACCTTCACGGCCAGCTGGTATGCGGTGTACTACCTGGCCCGCACGGCGCGTGCCCAGCCCGTGGCCTTCGCCTTCGGCGGGGAGGCACGGCCGACCGACTACGCACGCGCGATTGCCGACGGCGGCCTGCTGGCACTGATCGCCTGCCTCGGCCTCGCCCAGCTTGGCCACGAGACCACGCCCGCGCTGGCACAGCTGTTCTTTGCCTCGCACCTGTTCTACGGCGTGGCCGCACTGCCCTATCGCCGTGCGGGCCCGTTGATCGCACTGACGGTGGGCACCATCGGCATCACGCTGAGCGGTGCGCCCACCGTGGGGCTCGCGCTGGCCGTCGGCAGCGTGCTGTACATCGCCTACGAGCGCCGGCTCGCCATGCAGTCCGAGCGCGAGAACATCAACGACGAAGACAACGGCCCCGGCTACACGCGAGGCGCCCTCCTCGCGATGACTGGCATTACCGCGCTGGCGGCGGTGCTCGTGTTCGGGCTGAAGCTGCCGACATGGAAGATCACCGTGCTCGGCGGTTCGCTGCTCGGCGACGCACGCAGCCAGGCCAAGCTGCTGCTGTGGTTCACTTGGCCGGTCTGGCCGCTTGCCATCTGGACGCTCTGGCGCTGGCGGCGGCAGCTCACGGCACGCCACGTCGCGCTGCCCTTCTGGTTCGCGCTGGTGCCGCTGGCGGCCACCTGGACCACCGACTACTCCGACCGCTCGCTGCTGCTGGCGCTACCCGCGTTCGCCACCCTGGCCGCCTTCGCCCTGCCCACCTTCAGGCGCAGCGCAGCGGCGCTGATCGACTGGTTCAACGTGCTGTTCTTCAGCGGCCTGGCCGTGCTCGGCTGGATCTACTGGGTCGCCATGCAGACCGGCGTGCCGCCCAAGCCCGCCGCCAGCGTGGCGCGGCTGGTGCCCGGCTTCGTGCCCGAGTTTTCTCCCATTGCCGTGGCTCTCGCGGCGGCCGCGACCATTGCCTGGTGCTGGCTGGTGCGCTGGCGCACGGGGCGGCACCGTGCCGCGCTCTGGAAGACGCTGGTGCTGCCGGCCGGCGGTACGGCGCTGTGCTGGATGCTGCTGATGACGCTGTGGCTGCCGCCCATCGACTACGCGCGCAGCTACGTGCCGCAGGTGCGGGCCGTGGCCGAACGTGTCGGCCAGCCGCGCTGCATCGCGGAACTCGCGCTCAGCCGCCCGCACATCGCGGCCCTGCGCCACCACGGCAACTTCAACGTGCAACCGCTGCTGCTGGGCACCGATTGCCCATGGTTGCTGGCGAGCCCAGAGACCATCGAGCGCCTGCACACCATCATTCCCTTCGACCAGTGGCGCTTTGCCGGCACGCTGCGCCGACCCAGCAGCGCGGCCGACGACCTCCTGCTCTACCAGAAGATCACGCCACAGTGAGGGGCGGCGAACGGGCCCTGATCGCGCGGCACGCGGGCACCGTGCTCGCCGGGCAGCTGGCCGTGATGGCTTTCGGCGTGGCCGACACCATCATCGCCGGGCGCTACTCCGAACAAGCACTGGCCGCCCTGTCGGTCGGCGCCGCCATCTTCGTCAGCGTGTACGTCTCGCTGATGGGCGTCCTGCAGGCACTGCTGCCGGTCTGGGCCGAACTGCATGGCGGCGGCCGCGCCGGCGAGGTGGGCCGCTCGGTGCGGCAATCGCTCTACCTGGCCGCCATTGCCATCGTGGCCGGCATGGCGATCCTGCTGCTGCCCGACGCGGCGCTGCGGTGGACCCAGGTGCCGGCTGCAATGCGCGGCGAAGTCGAGGCCTATCTGGCGGTGCTGGCCTTTGCACTGGCGCCGGCCCTGCTCTTTCGCCTATTCAGCACGCTCAACCAGAGCCTGGGCAAGCCCCAGCTCGTGACATGGCTGCAGCTCGGTTCGCTGGCCGTGAAGCTGCCGCTGTCGATCTGGTTCACCTTCGGTGGCGCGGGCCTGCCGGCCATGGGCCTCGTGGGCTGCGGCTGGGCCACGCTGTGCGTGAACTGGGCGATGCTGGGCTGCGCCATCTGGCTGTTGCGCAACCGCGCGTTTTATCGCGACTACGGGCTCTGGAAGCGCATCGAGGCGCCCGACTGGCAGCAGATCCGCAAGTTCGCGCGGCTCGGCGTGCCAGGCGGCTTGGCGGTGCTGGTCGAAGTGACCTCGTTCACGCTGATGGCCTTGTTCATCGCCCGCCTTGGCACGGCGGCCGCGGCGGCGCACCAGATCGCGTCGAACCTGCTGGCCGTGGCCTACATGACCCCGCTGTCGCTGGCCATCGCGACCAGCGCGCGCGTGAGCTTCTGGCTCGGTGCCGGGGATGCGGCCAGGGCCCGGCACGCCTGTCGCCTGGGCTTCGAGCTGACCGCGCTGTGCGCTTTGTTCTACGCCGCCGCCATGGCTGCGCTGCGCTACGAGCTCGCCAACGTGTATTCAGACAACCCCGCTGTGATCGCGATGGCCGGCGCACTGCTGCTGGCGGTGGCCATGTATCACTTCGCCGATGCGGTGCAGACCTTCTGCGTGTTCGTGCTGCGGTGCTACCGGGTCACGCTGGCGCCGCTGGTGATCTATTGCGCGATGCTGTGGGGACTGGGCCTCGGCGGAAGCTACCTGCTGGCGTACCGCGGACTTGGCCCCTGGGCGGCCATGCAATCGCCGCTGGCGTTCTGGATCATGAGCGCCTTCGCGCTGGCGCTGACGGCCCTGCTGTTCGGCGCGCTGCTGCGTTGGACGATGCGCCAGCGCGCTTGACAAGAGCTGCCTGCTACCTGGCCAGCACGCGCGCTTCCCGCACGCGCACTGCGGGAAACACCAGCGCAAAGCGCGAACCCTTGCCCACCGTGCTTTCGATGCGCAGCTCGGTGCCGTGCCGCTGTGCAATGTGCTTGACGATGGCCAGCCCCAGCCCTGTGCCGCCTGTCTCGCGCGAACGGCTGCGGTCGATGCGGTAGAAGCGCTCAGTCAGCCGGGGAATGTGCTCGGCGGCAATGCCGGGACCCGTGTCTTTCACCGCGTATTCGCCACGCCCGTCAGGCAGCACCCGCCAGCTCACCGCCACCTCGCCGCCGCCTGGCGTGTAGCGGATGGCATTGCTCAGCAGGTTCGACATCGCGCTCTGCAGCTCGGTCGGTGCGCCCGACACTTCGGACTCGGCTTCGATGGTGAACGACAGCCGGTGTCCCTGCGGCGCCACACGGCCCGACAGCCCGCGGCCCTCGTCTTCGCACTGTGCGAGCAGCGCACGAATGCGGATCCACTGGTTGCCCGAAGGCGCCGCGCTGCCTTCCAGCCGCGACAGCGTCAGCAGGTCGTTCACCAGCGTTTCCATGCGGTGCGACTGCTGCCCCATCAGCGACAGGTAGCGCATGCGTTCGTCCGCGTCGAGCGGCAGGTTCTGCAGCGTCTCGACGAAGCCCGCCAGCACCGTCAGCGGCGTGCGGATTTCGTGCGACACGTTCGCCACGAAATCACGCCGCATCGCCTCGGCCTGCTCCAGCGCCGTGATGTCGCGCGTCAGAAGCATGCGGCGGTTGCCGGCATAGGGATGCACCTGCACCGACAGCCGCACCAGGTGGGGGCGCTGATGCGAGTGGCCGGGTCCGGAGGCGTCGATGACCACGTCGCGGCTGTAGTTCCACGATGCAAGGTAGGCGACGAAGGCCGGATCGCGCACGAGGTTCGCCAGATGCTGCGCAAGGTCGCGCTCGGCATCGATGCCGAACTGGCTGGCGGCCGTCTGGTTGCACCATTCGATGCGGCCCTGCTCGTCGAGCAGCACCACGCCATTGGGTGAGGCCTGGATGGCCGCGAGGAACTCCTGCAGCCGCTCTTCGGCTTGCCGCGTCTGCTGCTCGCGGTCACGCAGCAGCTTGCGGATGCGCTCCGACAGCTCGCCCCACACGCCCGCTCCCCTCGTCGGCAGGCCCGCCGCGTCGTTGCGCAGCACCCGCATCAGCCGCTCGGCGCGCCAGGCATCGAGCGCCAGCCAGAGCACCGCGCCCAGCCACGCGCCCAGCCATCCGAACTTCCAGCCAAAAATCGCGACAGCGCCCGCTCCTATTGCAAGGGACGCTATTAAAAAAGTAGCTATGCGAAAAGGCATGGCGGGCGATTATCCGCGCCCGCGGCCAAGGGACGCCACTGCGGTCAAACCGTGACTTGGGCGGTCAGCCGGTAGCCCGCTCCGCGGACGGTTTCGACCATCGGCGCCGCCGCACCCAGCGATTCGCGCAGGCGCTTGACGTGCACGTCGACCGTGCGCTCCTCGATGTAGACGTGGTCGCCCCACACCTTGTCGAGCAGTTGCGCGCGGCTGTGCACGCGCTCGGCATGCTGCATCAGGTAGGCCAGCAGCTTGAACTCGGTCGGCCCGACCTTCAGCGCGCCGCCCTGCCAGGTCACGCGGTGGGTGGAGGTGTCGAGCGCCAGTTCGCCGATCTCGACGCGCTCCGTCACCACTTCCGGCGCCCGGCGACGCAGCACCGCACGGATGCGGGCCAGCATCTCCTGGGTGGAGAAAGGCTTGGTGATGTAGTCGTCGGCACCGGCATCGAGGCCGGCCACCTTGTCGGGCTCGTCGCCGCGCGCGGTCAGCATCAGGATCGGGATGGCCTTGGTGCGCGGGTCCTTGCGCCACTGGCGCGCGAGTTGCAGGCCGCTCTGGCCCGGCAGCATCCAGTCGAGCAGGATCAGGTCCGGCAGGAAGGCGTCGATCTCGCGTTGTGCTGCCGCACCGTCTTCAGACCAGATCGGCTCGAAGCCGTTGTGGCGCAGGTTGACGGCGATCAGCTCGGCGATCGAGGACTCGTCTTCGACGATCAGGACTCGGGGTTTCTTCATGTTATCTGCTCACTTGATGGTCGCCCCGGTCCCTTCCAGCGAACGCCGCGGAACCGGCTTTGCCGGGCCGCTGGCGTTGCCCCCTGCAAGGGGATTGGCGGCCACACGAAGTGGGCAAGCCTGGGGGTTTGTCATTGAAGCGCGGACTCGATTTCCTGCATCGAAGTGTGCCGCACATCGGCGCCCTTGACGATGTAGATGATGAACTCGGCAATGTTCTTGGCGTGGTCGCCGATGCGTTCGATGGCCTTGGCCAGGAACAACAGGTCCAGGCTGGCGGAGATGGTGCGCGGGTCTTCCATCATGTAGGTGACCAGCTTGCGCACGAAACCGTCGAACTCCTTGTCGATCAGGTCGTCGTCCTTCAGGATCGACAGTGCCGCGGCCGTGTCCAGGCGCGCGAAGGCGTCCAGCGCGGTGCGCAGCAGGCCCGAGGCCAGGTCGGCCGCGATGCGCAGCTCGGTCGTCGGCAGCTGGCGGGCCGCACCGCTCTCGATGATCGACTTGACCATGCGCGCGATCTTGTTGGCCTCGTCGCCCACGCGCTCGAGGTTGGCGGTGGTCTTGCTGATGGCGATCAGCAGGCGCAGGTCGCGGGCGGTCGGCTGGCGGCGCGCGATGATGGACGACAGCTCGCGGTCGATGTCGATTTCCATCGCATTGACGCGGTGCTCGGTCTCCATCACGCGGTCGGCGGCTTCGGTGTCGAACTGCAGCAGCGCGTACACAGCCTGGTGAATCTGCGACTCGACCATGCCGCCGAGCTCCATCACACGCGACGAGACGCCGTTGAGTTCGCTGTCGAACTGGCTGGAAAGGTGTTTCTCGGTCATGGTGTCTCCTTAGCCGAAACGGCCGGTGATGTAGTCCTCGGTTTCCTTGCGCTGCGGCTTGAAGAACATCTGTTCCGTCGCACCGAATTCGATCAGGTCGCCGAGGTACATGTAGGCGGTGTAGTCGCTGCAGCGGGCGGCCTGCTGCATGTTATGCGTCACGATGACCACTGTGTATTCATTCTTCAGCTCGGCGATCAGTTCCTCGATCTTCGCGGTGGAGATCGGGTCGAGCGCGGAGCACGGTTCGTCGAGCAGCAGCACTTCGGGCTTGATCGCGATGCCGCGCGCAATGCACAGGCGCTGCTGCTGGCCGCCCGAGAGGCCCGAGCCGCTTTGCTGCAGCTTGTCGCGCACTTCGGTCCACAGGGCGGCCTTCTTCAGGGCCCACTCGACGCGGTCGTCCATTTCGCTGGCCGAGAGATTCTCGAACAGCTTCACGCCGAAGGCGATGTTGTCGTAGATCGACATCGGGAACGGCGTGGGCTTCTGGAACACCATGCCGACCTTGGCGCGGATCAGCGCCACGTCCTGCTTGGAGGTAAGCAGGTTCTCGCCGTCCAGGGCGATGGTGCCTTCGGCACGCTGCTCCGGGTAGAGCTCGAACATGCGGTTGAAGGTCCGCAGCAGAGTCGACTTGCCGCAGCCCGAGGGGCCGATGAAAGCGGTGACCTTGTTCTCGGGAATCTCGAGGTTGATGCCCTTGAGCGCGTGGAACTTGCCGTAGTAGAAGTTCAGGTCCTTGACCGAGATCTTCGAGCGCGACGGTTGTTGTGCGACGGTGTTTGGCATGTTGTCTTCTTCTGGATTCAGTGTTTGGTGCGCGTCAGGACCCGCGCCAGGATGTTGAGGGCGAGCACGGCAATCGTGATCAGGAACACGCCGGCCCATGCCAGCTGTTGCCAGTTCTCGTACGGGCTCATCGCGAACTTGAAGATCGTGACCGGCAGGCTGGCCATCGGCTGGCTCACGTCGGCGGTCCAGAACTGGTTGTTCAGAGCGGTGAAGAGCAGCGGCGCGGTTTCGCCCGCGATGCGCGCCACAGCAAGCAGCACACCCGTGACCACACCGGCGCGTGCAGCGCGCAGCGTGATGCTCAGGATGACCTTCCACTTCGGCGTTCCCAGCGCGTAGGCCGCTTCGCGCAGGCCCGGCGGCACCAGCTGCAGCATGTTCTCGGTGGTGCGGATGACCACCGGGATCACGATCAGTGCAAGCGCCAGCGCACCGGCCAGGCCCGAGAAGGTCTTGAAATAGGCCACCACCACGGCATAGACGAACAGGCCGATCACGATCGACGGCGCCGACAGCAGGATGTCGTTGACGAAACGCGTGACGGATGCGAGCCAGCCCTTGGGGTTGTACTCGGCCAGGTAGATGCCGGCCATGATGCCGATGGGCGTGCCCACGAAGGTGGCCAGCGCCACCATCACGAACGAACCGAAGATCGCGTTCGCGATGCCGCCCACCTCGTTCGGCGGCGGCGTCATCTCGGTGAAGGTGGCGATGGCCAGGCCGCCCACGCCCTGGCGCAGCGTTTCCCAGAGGATCCACACCAGCCAGAACACACCGAAAGCCATCGCAGCGAGCGACAGCGTGAGCGCGATCTTGTTGACGCGGTTGCGCGAAGCGAACCGGGCCTGGCGCGTTTCGGCAAGCGCCTTGGCGTTCAAGAGGTTTTGAGCGGTACTCACGATTTGGCTCCTTCGCTCTTCTTCATCTTGGCCAGCAGCATCTTGGAGAGCGACAGCACGACGAAGGTGATGAAGAACAGCACGAGGCCGAGGTACATCAGAGCAGCCTGGTGCAGGCCCGCGCCGGCTTCGGCGAATTCGTTGGCGAGTGCCGAGGTGATGCTGTTCGCAGCCTCGAACACCGACAGCGAGTTGAGTTGGTTCATGTTGCCGATCACGAACGTGACCGCCATCGTTTCACCCAGCGCCCGGCCCAGGCCGAGCATGATGCCGCCGATGACGCCGGCCTTGGTGTAGGGCAGCACCACCTTGGAGACGACTTCCCAAGTGGTCGAGCCGAGACCGTAGGCCGACTCCTTCAGCAGCGGCGGCGTGACCTCGAACACGTCGCGCATCACCGAGGCGATGAACGGAATGATCATGATCGCCAGGATGATGCCGGCCGACAGAATGCCGATGCCCACCGGCGGGCCGGAGACCAGTGTGCCGAGGTAAGGCACGCCGCCCAGCAGCTTCTGCAGCGGCTGCTGCACCCAGGTGGAAAGGATCGGCCCGAACACCAGCAGGCCCCACATGCCGTACACGATGGAGGGCACCGCCGCCAGCAGTTCGATGGCCGTGCCCAGCGGGCGCTTGAGCCAGCTGGGCGAAAGTTCGGTGAGGAAGAGCGCAATGCCGAAGCTCACGGGCACCGCGATCACCAGCGCGATGATCGAGGTGGCCAGCGTGCCATAGATCATGACCAGGCCGCCGTACTCGTCCTTGACCGGGTCCCACACGCTGCTCGTGAGGAAGCCGAGGCCGTACTTCGAAATGGCGGGCCAGGCGCCGGCGATCAGCGACAGCAGGATGCCGATGAGCATCGCGAGCGTCAGCAACGCGGCGCCCTTGGCGGCCCAGCCGAACAGCCGGTCGGCCATCGGGCCGGAGCGCGCTGCCTTCACGGGCGGCGGAGGGGCGGTGGCACGACCGCGCTCGGCCGCGAGGTCGAGGGAGGTGGCAGCGGCGGGAAAGGTGGATGACACAGGTCGCTCCGGCAAAGACGAAAGCGGCGCGTCCTGGAGCGAGGGTTTGCTCATGGACACGCCGTTCTTCTGGACTGATGGGTGGATTACTTGAACGCGACGGCCTTGCCCGACGCATCCTTCACTTCACCCCATGCCTTGGCGATGCTCGCCTTCACGGCGTCGGGCATCGGCACGTAGTCGAGGTCGTCGGCCGTCTTGTCGCCGCTCTTGTAGGCCCAGTCGAAGAACTTGAGCACGGTAGTGGCGTTGGCGGGCTTGTCCTGCACCTTGTGCATCAGGATGAAGGTGGCACCGGTGATGGGCCATGCATCCTTGCCGGCCTGGTTGGTCAGCACCTGGTAGAAGCTCTTGTTCCAGTCGGCGCCGGCGGCGGCGGCCTTGAAGGCCGAGTCGTCGGGCGACACGAAGGTGCCGGCGGCGTTCTGCAGTTGGGCGTACGTCATCTTGTTCTGCTTGACGTAGGCGTACTCGACGTAGCCGATCGAGTTGGGCAGGCGGTTCACGAAGGCTGCGACGCCTTCATTGCCCTTGCCGCCCGCGCCGGTGGGCCAGTTCACGGCCGTGCCTTCGCCGACCTTGCTCTTCCACTCGGCATTGACCTTGCTCAGGTAGTTGGTGAACAGGAAGCTGGTGCCCGAGCCGTCGGCGCGGCGAACCGGGGCGATGGCGGCGTCGGGCAGGTTCAGCGAACCGTTCAGCGCCTTGATGGCGGGGTCGTTCCACTTGGTGACCTTGCCGAGGTAGATGTCGCCCAAGACCTGGCCGTTGAGCTTCAGCTCACCGGGCTTGATGCCGGGAATGTTGACCACGGGGATCACGCCGCCGATGACGGTGGGGAACTGCATCAGGCCCTTGGCCTGCAGTTCGTCGTCCTTCAGGGGAGCGTCCGAAGCGCCGAAATCGACGGTCTTGGCTTCGATCTGCTTGATGCCGGCGCCCGAGCCGACCGACTGGTAGTTGATCTTGACGCCGGTGGCCTTGTTGAAGTCGGACGCCCACTTGGCGTACAGCGGTGCCGGGAAGCTGGCGCCGGCGCCGGTCACGTCCTGGGCGAAGGCGGAAATGGAGAACACCGCGGCCACCAGGCCGGCTGTTGCAAATTTGAACGTCGTTTTCATGAAGCTTCCTTTAGAAGTAAGAAGTAGTCCCTTTTTTGGGCTTGAACGGACTCTAGAAAGCTTGTGTGACATCGGTGTGACACCCCTCTGTCGAGGGAAAATGCCTTCGTTTCCCCCGCGATCCATGTGACGCTGTCACGCAACCGTCATGGTCCGCGCCTAGCCTTGCGAGCCTCGCTGTCGCGCGAATCTGGAGGCTGCGCGCTCTGTCACGGCGCTACGATCAAACACAACAAGACACCCGCCTTCTTCTCGGAACCACATGCAAAACGGCACCCGCCTCGCAGCAGTCGACCTGGGCTCGAACAGCTTCAGGCTCGAAATCGGACAGGTCGATCACGGCCAGATCCACCGCACCGAATACCTCAAGGAGACCGTGCGCCAGGGCAACGGACTGGACAGCGCGCGCAACCTCACCACCGAAGCCATGCAGCGCGGCTGGGACGCCCTCGCTCGCTTCGGCGAGCGGCTGGCCGGCTTCAAGCGCTCGCAGGTGCGAGCCGTAGCCACGCAAACGCTGCGCGAAGCACGCAACCGCGAAGAGTTCCTGCTGCGTGCACGCACCATCCTGGGCTTCGGCATCGACGTGATCCCGGGCCGGGAAGAGGCCCGCCTCATCTATCAGGGCGTGGCGCACATGCTCCCGCACACCGACGCATCCGAGCGCGAGCGCCGGCTGGTGGTCGACATCGGCGGGCGCTCCACTGAAATGATCATCGGCCACGCGCTCGAGGCCGAACTGGTCGAGTCGTACCGCGTCGGCAGCGTCGCCTGGTCGATGAAGCACTTCGCCGAGGGCCAGTTCACGCCCGCAGCCTTCCGCGCCGCCGAAGTGGCCGCCAAGGCCGTGCTCGACGACGCGCTCGGCAGCTACACCCGCGACCAGTGGGACGTGGCCTACGGCGCCTCGGGCACCATCGGCGCGGTCGGCGACGTGCTCGCTGCCGCGGGCGCCGAATCGGGCCTGGTCACCCGCGAAGGCCTCGACTGGCTGCTCGACCGCTTGCTCAAGGCCGGCAGCGCCGACAAGCTGCGCATCGACGGCATGCGCGAGGATCGCAAGGCCGTGATCGGCGGCGGCGTGAGCGTGCTGCGCGCGGTGTTCGACCTGCTCGGCATCGAGGAGATGAAGGTGGCGCAGGGTGCATTGCGCCACGGCGTGCTCTACGAGTTGCTGGAACGCGACGAGAGCGTGGCCGACATGCGCACGGCCACCGTGGCCCGTCTGGCCAGCCGGTTTTCGGTCGATGCGGCCCAGGCCAAGCGCGTGGGCGAAACGGCCGCGTCGCTGTTCGTGCAGCTCTCCCCCGCCGCGCGCGGCGGCAGCACGTCGAGCCGCGCCGGCCGCGCATTGCGCAAACTGGGCTGGGCGGCGCAGCTGCACGAGATCGGCACGCTGGTCTCGCACAGCGACTATCACAAGCACGGCGCCTACATCCTCGACAACACCGACGCGCCCGGCTTCGCGGTGAACGAGATGCACGCGCTCGGCCAGCTGGTGCTTGGCCAGCGCGGCAAGCTGCGCAAGCTCGAAATCGCGCTGGACGACGAGACCTTCGTCATGCAGCTGCTGTCGCTTCGGCTCGCGATCATCCTGTGCCATGCACGCCGCGATCCCGATCCGCTCGCGCTGCATCTCGCGGCATTGGGCGCCAGGGCTTTCACGATTGCCTGCGCGCCCGACTGGGCCGAAGCCTATCCGCAGTCCGCACACCTCCTGCGTGAGGAAGTGCAGGCCTGGCAGAAGACCAGCACCTGGCGCGTGGAACTCAGCGGGGCCTGAGCCGCTTTACTTGGGATCGGGGCCAACCGTCCGACCGGCTGCCACATGGGCCATGCGAGGCTCGTCGTCCCCGAACATGCCGGCATAGGCAGGCTGAACGACCTGGGCAAGCCCTTGCCTCAGCCCTTCCCGGGCAACCGCGGGGTCGTTGAGCAGGCCGTCATACCGGAAGTAGGTCGGCTGACTCAAGTCGGAGGTATGGCTTGCCTGGTAGAGGACAGCCTGATGCTCGTCTCTCAGCAACTGCTCGACCGCCACGATGGGCTTGAAGCTCGAAGTCGCATCGGATGCCCCATAGGCAGTCGTGATCCGCAGGATCAACGTGCCGTAGCCGGGGGTCGGCTGGAGTTCCGGCACCTGCATCTCGGGGAGCTTTCCAGTCGCGCGCATGAAAGGCGTCAGCTTCACCTCGCGGCCGCCGTCCCGCAGGCGCGCCGCCAGCCGCTCTGCGAAATAGCTGTTGAGCCCCATGGGCACACCGCTGTTCCTCACCGCGGCCGTGAACTCCTTGCTGCGCCGGTCCGTGCGGTCGGCCGTCGTCATCCGGCTGTTGGTATCGATGCCAAGTGCCAGCAGCGCGCCGATGGGCCCCAGGAACCCGGCAAAGCTCGTCAGCCCCGAACCACCGCCATCCACGACGATCAGTTCGTCCTCCTGGTTGTAGATGATTTCGACCTTCGCCACCGACCGGGCGGCATCGCGGCTGACCTGCAGCGCAGGCAGGGGTTTGTCCGTCGCGCACCCTGACACAAGGGCTGCGGCAACAAGCAAGGGAGTCAGCATTTTCAACGACATGCCTGCGCTTTCCCGCAGCAGGTTCGTGAAGCTTCTTGGCGAGAGGTTGAGCAGTTTCATGCGTGTTCCCCAGTGAGGTGGCCGACTGGCAATGGCCTTTCCCCTCATCGGGGTCAAGCGAACTGCCGTGGAGTCACTGTAGAAATTGCGCCGCTTGCGCACATGAGCGGTGCGCCCCTTTTCCAGGGAGACAAGCGCCCCGCCCCACCCGGTCTGCAACCATGACAAAGCGCCTGCCCGGAAGCGGCAGGCCGGGGGGCTAGATGAGCTCGGGCGACTGCACCGTGACGACGACGGTCTGCACGTCGCCGTCGCGCTCGCGCGTGCGGATCCACCACAGCGCGCCCTTGCGCACCGGACAGCTGTCCTGCTTGAGGCCGAGCAGGAGCGAGATGGCCTGCCCCACCGAGGGCTGGTGGCCGATCATCAGCACCACCGATTTGCCGTTGGGCCAGCCGGCCGCACCGAGCAGCGCCTCGGGCGTGGTGTCGGGCGCGAGTTCCGAACGCAGCTTGTACTTGCGGCCCAGGGCCAGCGCGGTCTGCTCGCAGCGCCGCGCGGGGCTGCAGATGATGCGCGTGCCGTCGGGCAACTGGCGGTCCAGCCAGCCGGCCATCCGCTTGGCCTGCTTCTCACCGCGCGGGGTGAGCGAGCGCTGCATGTCGTCGCAGCCCTCGGTCCAGTCCTCGGCTTCGGCGTGGCGCCAGAAGATCAAGTCCATGGTCATGGTCCTTCGTGCGTCAGTTGCTGGATGCATCGCGCAGATGCCCTCGTGAAGCATAGCGGTTCATGAGCGCAGACTGCGCACCATGAGCCTCGATGGCGCGCGCCACGCCGTCCTCGCCCGGATGCGTGTCGTGGTCGACGCGCGTGTAGATGCCGTCTGCACCCAGGTCCCAGGCATCGCGCCCGTCGTGCAGATAGGCCACCAGGCATTCGTCGATCAGCCGCTGGCGCAGCGCGGCGTCCGTCACGGGCCAAGCGAGTTCGATACGCCGCATCATGTTGCGGTTCATCCAGTCGGCACTCGACAGGTACAGCGACTCGTCCTCGCCGTTGCGGAAATAGAAGACCCGCGAATGCTCCAGGAAGCGCCCGATCACCGAGCGCACGCGGATGTTGTCGGTCAGCCCCGGCACCTGCGCGGGCAGCGTGCACGCACCGCGCACGATCAGGTCGATCTTCACGCCCTTCTGTCCCGCGCGGATCAGCGAGGCGATGATCTCCTCGTCGGTCAGCGCGTTCATCTTGGCGACGATGCGCGTGGGGTGGCCTGCCGCAGCGGCCATGCCCAGCGCGTCGATCTGCGCCGTGATGTTCTTGTGCAGGTCGAACGGCGCCAGCCACATGCGGTTGAGTCTGGGCAGCCGGCTCTGGCTGGCCATGTGCACGAACACCGCTTCCATGTCGGCCGTCAGCAGCGGGTCGGCCGTGAGGTGGCTGATGTCGGTGTAGAGCCTGGCCGTGCGCGGGTTGTAGTTGCCCGTGGACAGATGGCCGTAGCGGCGCATCTGCTTGCCCTCGCGCCGCGTCACCAGCAGCATCTTGGCGTGGGTCTTCAGGCCGACCACGCCGTACACCACCTGCGCGCCGATCGACTCGAGCATCTCGGCCCAGTTGATGTTGGCCTCTTCGTCGAAGCGTGCCTTCAGCTCCACCACCACCGTGACTTCCTTGCCGCGGCGCACCGCTTCGCGCAACAGGTCCATCAGTTCGGAATCGGTACCCGTGCGATAGATGGTCTGCTTGATCGCCAACACATGCGGATCGAGCACCGCTTCGCGAAGGAACGCAAGCACACCCTCGAAGCTCTCGAAGGGCTGGTGGATCAGGACGTCGCCGCGCTGCAGTCGCTCGAAGAACGACTGCGCCGGCGACAGCGTGACCGGGTACGACGCCGGGTATGGCGGAAACCGCAACTGCGGCTCCTCGAGCAAGTCAGCCAATTGCGTGAGCCGTGCCAGGTTGACCGGCCCGTGCACGCGGTACAGGGACTGCAGCGGCAGGTTGAACTGCGCCAGCAGAAAGCTCGCGAGCGACTCGGCGCAGCTCGCCGACACCTCCAGTCGCACGGCCTGCCCGTAGTGGCGATGCTGCAGCCCCTGGCGCAAGGCGGTGCGCAGGTTCTTCACGTCTTCCTCGTCCACTGCCAGGTCGGAATGCCGAGTGACGCGGAACTGCGAAAAATCGCCCACCTCCCGCCCCGGGAACATGCTGGCAAGGTGCGCACGCACCACGCTCGACAGCGCCACGAAGAGCGTCTTGCCGTCCGACACCTTGGCCGGCATCTTGATCAGGCGCGGCAGCACGCGAGGCACCTTCACGATCTGGATCGGGTTCTCGCGCCCGAACGCGTCCTTGCCACCCAGCCGCACGATGAAGTTGAGCGACTTGTTGGCCACCTGCGGAAACGGATGCGCCGGGTCGAGCCCGACCGGGATCAGCAGCGGGCGCACCTCGCGTTCGAAGTATTCGCCGACCCACTTGCGCTGAGCCGGATTGCGCTCGCCGTGCGAAATGATGTGGATGCCGTGCGTGGCAAAGGTCGGCATCAACTCGTCGTTGTACAGCGCGTACTGGCGCGCCACGAGCTTGTGTGCCGCTTCGGCCAGCCGCTCGAACGACTCGACGGTGTAGACGCCCTTGCGGTCGCCGGCGCTGCCCGCGATCAGGTGCGGCGCGGCGCGAACCTCGAAGAACTCATCGAGGTTGGAAGACACGATGCAAAGGTAGCGCAGCCGCTCGATCAGCGGCACCTCGGGCCGATGGGCCCAGTCGAGCACCCGTTCATTGAATGACAGGATGCTGTGGTCGCGGTCGAGCAGCGTGAACGTGGGCGCCGC
The DNA here is from genome assembly GCF_047304235.1 of Variovorax sp. Varisp36. Taxonomy (NCBI): domain Bacteria; kingdom Pseudomonadati; phylum Pseudomonadota; class Betaproteobacteria; order Burkholderiales; family Comamonadaceae; genus Variovorax; species Variovorax sp. Varisp36. The sequence goes on along the minus strand of NZ_JBGLYU010000007.1, from coordinate 71,380 downwards.
GACGGCTGGCGACCGGTCTGCGGGGGCGAGTGACATGGGCACTGATTCTGGAGCAAGCGGCACGGGAGCACACGTAGGCGGAAATATGACAGTGTCGATGTCATTTGTGACGCTCTCATGACATTCTCGTGACGCCACCGCCGCCGTCTTGTGCCCGTCGTGGGACGGGGCAGCCGCCGGCTTCATGCGCCCAGGAAATGCTTGCGGTAGCGCGCCGGCAAATCGTCGATGCGCATCAGCATCGGCAGGTCGGCCGCGTTGAAGTCCGGGTCCCAGGCCGGCGCGCCGAGCACCTTGGCGCCCAGCCGCAGGTAGCCCTTGATGAGCGCCGGCGGCTCCACGTCGAGCGTGCTGTCGAGACGCTCGACCGGCAGCGGCAGGCGGGGCTGCACCTGGTACTGGATCGGCGCCATGTGCTTGGCCGACACCTGGCGCCAGATGCTGGCCGCCGCGTCGCCGTTCGTGACACCGTTGTGTGACATCGGAATGCTCGCGCAGCCGATCATCGTGTCGAGCTTGTTGCGATGCATGAAGCCAGCCAGTGCACCCCACAGCGCGAGGATCACGCCGCCCTGGCGGTGGTCCGGATGCACGCAGCTGCGGCCCAGCTCGACCATGCGCTCGCGCAGGTCGCGCAGCCGGGTGAGGTCGAACTCGGTGTCGCTGTAGGTGCTGCCGACGCGGCGGGCCTGGGCCGGCGTGAGCACGCGGTAAGTACCGATGACCTGCTGCGTCAGCTCGTCGCGCACCAGCAGGTGTTCGCAGAAATCGTCGAACAGGTCGATGTCGTGGCCGGCCAGCGGCGAGGAGACCCGGGCGCCCATTTCGCCGACGAACACGTCGTAGCGCAGTCGCTGGGCGGCTCGCACGTCGTCCAGGTGACGGGCCCAGCCCACGGTGATGCCTTGCTTGGTATCGGCAACCGGCGGCAGGATGACAGCAGGCGCCTGGGGCACCGACGTGCGGGCAACGGCAGGCACACCGGTCGCGGGAGCGGGCCACAAGGCCGCGCGCAGCCCGATCTGTGAAAGCGGAAACGTCGGGTTGGGCAGTTCTTTCATGGGGAACCCTTTCTGCCGAGGGAGTCTCCGCACCTGCCATGAAGCGCGCGTGTCAGGAAGATTGCAGCCGCATGACGATGTTGCGCCGCGCCGCTTCGTCGTTTAATGCAGTGGATTCGCGACATGGAGTTTCCCCACATGGCCCTCGACGCAAACGGCACCGACAGCAACCGCCTTCACCAGACTTTTCCTGTCCTCAGTGACACCGAGATTGCGCGCATTGCGCGCTTCGGCACCGTGCAGCAGTTTGCGCGCGGCAGCCGGCTCTTCACCGCCGGGGAAACCGGTCCCGGCATGTTCGTGCTGCTCAAGGGCGTGGTGGCCGTCACGCAGCGCGACGGCCTTGGCCACGTCGTGCCCATCGTGCGGCAGGGGCCGGGCGAATTCCTGGCCGAAGTCGGCCAGTTGAGCGGCCGCCCCGCCCTGGTCGATGGCCATGCCGACGAAGACGTCGAGGCGCTGCTCGTCTCCCCCGCGCAGTTGCGCGCGTTGCTCGTGGCCGAAGCCGACCTGGGCGAGCGCATCACACGCGCGCTGATCCTGCGGCGCGTGGCGCTGATCGAGTCCGGCGCCAGCGGCCCGGTGCTGATAGGCCAGCCGCAGTCGCCCGACATGGCACGGCTGGAGAACTTTCTTCGCCGCAACGGCTATCCATATCACCTGGTCGACGCCGCCGAAGACCCCGACGCCGCCGCGCTGCTTGCGCAATACGGCGCCAGCAAGCTGCTGGCCGTGTGCCCCGACGGCTCGGTGCTGGTCAACCCGGCTGACGACGCGCTCGCGCGCTGCCTGGGCATGGTCGACACCGCCGAGCGCAACGAGTTGTTCGACGTGGCCGTCGTCGGTGCCGGGCCGGCAGGGCTCGCCACCGCCGTCTATGCGGCCTCCGAAGGCCTGCGCGTCATCGTGCTCGACTGCCGCGCCTTCGGCGGCCAGGCGGGCGCGAGCGCGCGCATCGAGAACTACCTGGGCTTCCCGACCGGCATCTCGGGGCAAGCGCTGGCGGGCCGGGCTTTCGTGCAGGCGCAGAAGTTCGGCGTCGAGATGCTGATTCCAGCCAAGGTGGTGTCGCTCGACTGTTCGCGCGACAACGCCCTCGACAGCCTGGCCGTTGCCCTGGCCGATGGCCGCACGATCCATGCGCGCACCGTCGTCATTGCCAGCGGCGCGCGCTACCGGCGTCCCGAAGTACCGCGTCTCGCCGAATTCGAAGGCCGCGGCATCTGGTACTGGGCCTCGGCCATCGAGGCGAAGATCTGCGCGCAGCAAGAGGTGGCGCTGGTGGGCGGCGGCAACTCGGCGGGACAGGCGGCGGTGTTCCTGTCGCGCCACGCGGCCAAGGTCAACGTGCTCGTGCGCGGCCCGTCGCTGGCCGCCAGCATGTCGCGCTACCTGATCGATCGCATCGAGGCCACACCCAACATCTCGCTGCAGCCCCACACCGAGCTCGTACGCCTGCACGGCGACTCCGACGAAGGCCTCACCGGAGCGACATGGCGCTGTCACACCAGCGGCGCCGAACATGACTGCCCGGCGCGCAACATCTTCCTGTTCGTTGGCGCCGAGCCCGAAGCCTCGTGGCTCGAAGGCTGCGGGGTGGCCGTCGACAAGCACGGCTTCGTGCTCACCGGCGCCGCCGCGAGCAGCGGCTTTCCGGCGCGGCCGGCCGCGGCGCTCGAATCGAGCGTGCCGGGCGTATTCGCCGTGGGCGACGTGCGATCGGGTTCGGTCAAGCGCGTGGGCGGCGCCATCGGCGAGGGCGCGGCCGCGGTCGCGCTGATCCATCAGCACCTGTCGCAGGCCTCGGCCGTGGCTTGAGGCGCGCATCCATCCGCCAAGCTAGGCCAAACACTTGCGCCCCGCACGCGTTCGAAAGGCCGCGTATATGCTGCCGGGCTCGCATCACATCACGGAGTGCAAGTAGATATGCCCGCATCACCCATCGAGGTCTATTCCTGGCCCACGCCGAACGGCCACAAGGTTCACGTCATGCTCGAGGAATGCGGCCTGCCGTACCACGCGCACCCCGTGAACATCGGCAAGGGAGATCAGTTCGCGCCCGAGTTCCTGCAGATCAGCCCGAACAACAAGATCCCCGCCATCACCGACCCCGACGGTCCCGATGGCAAACCCATCTCGCTCTTCGAATCGGGCGCCATCCTCGTCTACCTTGCGGGCAAGACCGGCAAGTTTCTGCCCACCGGCGATCGCGAACGCTACGACGTGCTGCAGTGGCTCATGTTCCAGATGGGCGGCGTCGGCCCCATGCTCGGTCAGGCGCACCACTTCCGTCTGTACGCGCCCGAGAAGATCGCCTATGCCATCGACCGGTACAGCAACGAAGCCAAGCGCCTGTACGGCGTGATCGACAAGCAGTTGTCGAAAAACAGGTTCATTGCCGGCAAGAGCTATTCGATTGCCGACATTGCAATCTTTCCATGGCTTCGCAGTTGGGAGAACCAGGGCATTACCCTCACCGACTTTCCGCACCTGAAGGCCTGGTTCGACGGCATCGCCGCGCGCCCCGCCGTGCAGCGCGGCGTGAAAGTGCTGGCCGACCTGCGCCAGCCGATCACCGGCGACAAGGAGCGCGAGATTCTTTTTGGCAAGACGCAGTACGAGAAACGCTGAGAAGTCCGAGAAGAGTCAATATCCGGGCTAGAATCAAAGGCTTGTCGGGGTGTAGCGCAGCCTGGTAGCGCATCTGGTTTGGGACCAGAGGGTCGAAGGTTCGAATCCTTTCGCCCCGACCATAGAAAACGCAATGCGGACAGTCACTCAAGTGGCTGTCCGCATTTTCGTTTCTGCGTGATGGTGTCCCTGTATGCCGTCGGCAGTGTTCACTTCGGGTGCGGGCCTTGCGCTCAAAAAAGGACCACCCATTCGCCGCGCAGGTATCGGTAGTGGTAGCTGGGCCCCGAAAAGGTAGTGCTGCGGCTGTAGCCCGCGCCAAAACGAAATACCTGCGAGCCCCTGACCGGACTTTGAAGGCTCAGGTCGAACAATCTCGTTGGTTGATTCAAATCGTGATTGATCGTCTCATTGCCAAGCCCCGCCGTCAGGGAAGCCGTCCATCCCTGGAAGCGGTGCCGCCAGCCGATCGCCAGCATCGACTCGCTGTAGCTCTTCGGATTGAAATAGGCTCTGTCCACGTCCTCATGGGTGCTTCGGTACGTTCGGTAGCGCGCCTGCAAGGTCAGCCCCAGATCGAGTGACGGCTGATAGATCAGCCGCAGGCGGGCATGGTCCCGTCGGTTGCCGTCCGAAAAATATTGCTGCCCCAGCAGTCCGACCAGAGTCAAATGGCTTCCCAGCCCCTGGTCCACGGCAACCCCGACAAACGAAAAATCGATCCCGCGGTCCAGGGACTTCGGAGTTTCCACCCAGTCGCGGGTTACGAGAAACTCCACCGCGGTACTCTTCGTGGGTGACATGCGGTAACTGCCGTCCAGTGTCAGCAGCGTGTGTCCTCCCTGCTGAAACAGGCCGGCCTCCAGGGCCCCTCCATCGCCAGTCCTGGATTCGATCGAACGGGCTAGAAATGAAATCTTCTTTCCGGCCCTTTGCCAGCTATTTTGCTTGTATTGGTAGTCGGAGAGACGAAAACCCAGGTAGCGATCGGCATTCTCGAAAGCGGGGAAGAATTCGGCCGACACCCTCCTCGATTGAAAATTGTCGCTGTCGCTGGTCAGGAAAAATTCCGTGCCAAAAGCCATGTCGCTTGGTTTTTCCTTGCCTTTTTCTTCGTCGGCTTTACAGGGTCCAGCCAGCACCACGGCCCCAGAGAGGACGGCAATGGAATATCTCAATGCCCCCATCATTTCGTCCCCCAGGCCTTGGGCTTTCTGAACAGCTCATCCAGATATCCGAGAATACTGGCGGGCTGCAGCAGCAGGCTGTACAAGAGCACATAAACGAAGAAGCCCTGGATATTTTTTCGCACGACCAAGCCCGTTTTTTTGAACATTCTGCGTTCGATTGAAAACATCAGAAGACTCAACGCGAATGCCGCCGGTATCAGCGCGAGCGTCATTACGCCCACAATCCAGTAATAACCGAAAAGCGCGAATATGATTCCTGGAATGAATCCGATGGTGTATGCCAGATCCAGCCATGGAAACACCAGGTTCCAATAAATGAAAAATGTCGACAACCTGGGTTTGAAGAGGATTCCCGGGTGCTTGACAAAGGCCTCGGTCATGCCGCGTGCCCATCGCTGGCGCTGCTTGACCAACTGCCTGATGGTGCTGGGCACATTGGTAAACAAGCACGCATCCTCACAGTGACCCACCCGGTACCCGGCTTTCAGCAGGGCCCACGTCAGCACGATGTCCTCTCCCACGCACTCAGGCCACCCTCCAACCTCGATCAGCGCGGCCCGGTCGTAAATGGAAAACGCACCCTGCGCAACCAATGTGCCTTGGAACAGCGATTGCACCCGCTTGATTGCTGCGATACCGTGAAAATAGTCCCATTCCTGGCAGCGGGTGATCCAATTTTGCCTCGAGTTCCGGACCAGGATTTTTCCTGCGACGGCCCGGGTATTGGGTGGATCGGCCCGGTAACGCTCGACAATACTGGCGAGCGCTCCTCGGTACAGAAAAGAGTCGGCATCCACGGTAACAACCAGGTCATGCAAGACTTCCTTGAATCCGATATTCAAGGCCCGGGCTTTGCCTCCGTTTTTTTTCAGATCGACGAAGGTGAGCCAGGGGTACTGATCCTTGGTTCGCTGGACGACAAGAGAAGTGTTGTCCGTGGATCCGTCATTGATCACGAGAACCTGCAGTTCGCCGGGATAATTCTGGCGCCCGATGCTGGCAAGCGTCTCCTCAATGGAGGCTTCCTCGTTGTAAGCGGCCACCAGAATGGAAATTGGGGGATAGACGGACAGCGGGGAATGGGTCGGCCTCTTGTCGAGCAGCAGGCTTATGGCCATGAAGGCATTCATGAAGCCCGGAATAATGGCAATTCCATATACCAGGAAAATGGCCAGCACGGTACCGAGGTAACTCTTCAAATCGGCCAGCCACGCCTCCGCAGCCCATATTGAAAATCCCATCCACGCGGTGGCACCAATTAACGCGATAAGGAATTTCCCTGAAACCGACAGGTAAAGCAATGGCAGTGCTTTTTGACCATCTTCGTTCATATCGCCCTTGATAGTTCCATGGAATGTAACGCTCAAGAAACGTGCTGAACAGTGTGTTCAACCCCCTCGCGCAGCTTTGGCGCCACGCGGATTCGGTCAGACCTTCCCTGACTACGAAATTAGACTTCCTCCAATCAAACTCGATTCGGCTCCCACACGGATTCGAACTACGGTCCCGCCCCGCAAGTCAAGGCGCGGAACTCGGTAGAATCCGCCGCTGCCGACTGAAGGTAAAGCATCTAAGTCGTTGATTTTCCGGGCTTCCCTTCAGCCTGGAATCTGCCCGTAGCTCAGTTGGATAGAGCACCTGCCTTCTAAGCAGGTTGTCGGGGGTTCGATCCCCTCCGGGCAGGCCATTTTGTTGCTCCAGACCACATGCAACAAGTTTGGCCTGGAACCGCTGGCCCCCTCAGATGGACTGGTGCCGCCTTGGGCTCCGGAGGCCGAGTTGCCCCAACGGATCTACGCCACCAACATGGGGCTGCTCCGGCAGGCAGATGGTGTCATCGCGAATCTAGCACCGTTCCGCGGCGTCGAGCCGGACTCAGGCACCGTCTTGGAGGTGGGCGTGGCCGTGGCCCCGTGGCTTGCCGGTCGTCGCTTACGGCATACAGCCCGGCAGCTATGCCGACAGAGTGAAGGCAGGCATGCGCACGACCCGTGGAGATGATGGCGCGCTTCGAGACGCCAATGGGCTAATCGTCGAAGACCTCGGGCTCCCTTTGAACCTCATGCTGGCGTGCTCGGTGAGGTTCGCAGCATCCGCCGAAGAGGCGCTTCGGCAACTCGCGCAGGTCCTGAAGGCAGCTGCTTAGGCTGCGTCACCACGCTGACGTGCCGCTCGCAGATGTCACCGGCGTTCTTACTAAGCAGCGGTGGGCCGCGCGAGCTCGACCGGCAACTGGGCAATGAGGTGGTGCCGGCGCTTCGCGCATTCAGAACGCCGGCACCTCAGGCATCCCTCCTCAATGAAACGCTCGCAAGCTCACGATTTGAGATTCGATAGTCGCTGCGGCGCCAAGAGCTAGATAGATGCAACTTGTAGGTGTCGTCTCAAGGCACTGCATGAGAATCAGATCTTCTGAGCGCGCCATATTCAAGAGATCACTTGGTGGCAAGGCTCCGGTGCTACCCCAACCCTGGCGAAACCAAGAGCGCAAGGTCGCGACGGACATTGGGCGCATGCTCAAAACCAACCAACTACTCTTCATCTGCCGCCAGATAGCTAAAAGGCTTGCATCACCTAACGCATCTTGAAGAGCAGCGCCAAAAAATCGTATCCCCTCCTCATATTCAACAAGCCACTCACCGATACTTTCGCTAGGCAACCCCTTGAGATCCACGCCTAGCGGCTTCCAGATTCCTTGATGTCGCGTGACGCGATTTGCGGGTTGCAGCGTCTCATGACTAACCAAAGTCCATTGATGGGCGTAGCCATGTTCAGCCAGAGCCCTTCTAGTCTTAGCAAGAACATCGCCGCAACTGCTTCCAGAAACTGCTCGCGGCCAATGGAATTCCATGCCTGCGCAGCCATGCATTTGCAGATGAACCAAAAGTTGCTGGTTCCAGCCGGTTTCCTCAAGAGAGTAAATTTTCATCAGTAGTCGAAATGTCGGCCGCACATGTCGTTGAAATGTGGTCCCCGATTTTGAGGATCGCTTGGCCCAAAATCGTGCCCCTTCGCATCATCTCTGATGGTGACTCTTCGCGTACCCCCTCCCGGAGCCGGGATATCGAAATCGTATTGTCTGCCTGGCTGTGGATTTCCGCGTAGATCAGCGTTCGGCCGAGTTTGACTCGGCGACTGACTTGTGGGCACGTCGCTGAGCCGTTTTGCTTCATTAAAGGCTCCAGATCGACCACTTCCGAGCGGGGAAAAATTCATTGGTCGCGATCCGCCACCCGCCAAAGGGATCGGCGCTATCTGCGGTCCGCCGTTACTAGAGGGGCGGCCACCTGCCATAGGCAGTGGATAAACGCGCTTGCCGTCTCCCATCAACCCCGAAACATCACTATCGCCCAACGGATTTGCATCCACATAGCCAAACCGATTCCATCCCCCATCCAACCCAATCGGGTCCGGCTGGCTGTACCGCCCGGTCCTCGCGTCGTAGCTCCTGAAGTAGTTGTAGAACAGTCCCGATTCCTCATCCGCATACTGCCCCGGATAGCGCAGGTTGAACTTCACGTCCGAGATCCTGGTGGTGCCCGGGTTCGGTGTGATGTCGAGGTTGGCGAACCGGTGCTTCCCAACGGTCGGCTTGTCCTCCCCGAACGCGCTGTAGCTCCATTGCCAGACGGGCTGGCCATCCGCGTTGCTGAGTTTGCGCGGCGTGTTCAAGTGATCGCTGTGCACCGCATAGGTCGCGCCGTTGATCACGGCCGCAATCGGCATCGGTCCATTCGCCGTCGGCAGGTAGATGTAGCTGGCCTGCCCCGCACTGTTCGCGCCGCCGCTGCCTGCCTCCGAGATCAAGCTGCCGTTCTCGTCGTAGACGTAGGCATACCCCAGCTGCTCCGCCTCGGCCGTGGCCGGGCTCCACAGCTTCGTGAAGAACGCGATCAGGCTCTGCATGAAGCCCGGGTCGGCTTCGTCATCCTGGCCCGGCGGGTACAGCGGCTCGGTCTTGAACACCCGCTGGCCCAGCGCGTTGTGCGCGTAGCGCGTGGTCGGGCTCACGTCGGTCGCGCCGGTGGTGGCCGCGGCCAGGCGGCCCTCGGCGTCGTAGGTGTAGCTGCGAAGCCCATCGCTCACGAGGTCGCCGTTGGCGTTGTAGCCGTAGGTGACGCTGGTGCTACTCGCGCCGTTGATGCTCTGGGTGAAGCCGGTGAGCTGGTTGCTGGTGGCGCCCACGCTGTAGGTGCGGCTGGTGCTTTGGGTTCCGAGCACCCGGGTGCTGCTCGATCGGTTGCCGTTGGCGTCGTAGCCGAAGCCGGCGGTGCTGCCGGTGGCATTGAAGGCGGTGATGCGGCCCACGGCGTTGTAGCCCACAGTCCAGGTGATGTCGCTGGCGCCGATGGTGCTGTGGGTGGGGTCGGTGTCGCCCGGCGCGTAGAGGTTCTGCGTCAGGCTGGTGATGCGCCCGGCCGCGTCGTAGACGTAGCTGCTGAACTCGGTGGCGGTCATGCGCCCGGCGGGGTCATAACTACGGCTGGCGGCCAGGCTCGGGCTGGCGAAGGCCCAGGTCCAACCGGTGGGCTGGCCCAGCGGGTTCCAGGCGATGCCGGTGATGAGCGGGTTGCCGCTCAGGTTCAGGCCCGTGAGGCGGCCGGTGGCGTCGTAGCTGTGGGTGAGCAGTCCGCCATTGTTGGGATAGCCGATGCTCGCCAGGGTGCCGTTGGGGTTGTAGCTGTAGCTGACCTGCTGCACGCTGCCGTTGGCCAGGGTCTGCTTCTTGAAGGTGACGCGGCCGAAGCCGTCGCGGGTGTATTCGGTGGTGCCGCTGCGGTCGAGGATCTCCGAGAGGTAGCCCTTGCTGTTGGCGCTCAGGTCATAGCGCAGCGTGGTGGTCTTGCCGTCGGCGAAGACTAGGCTGGTGGGACGGCCCAGGGCGTCGCGGGTGATGGTGGTGGCCTGGCCGAGGGCATCGGTGGTCTGGCTGGGCAGGCCGAGGGCGTCGTATTGGATGCTGGCGCCGCCGGTGTCGGCGCTGCTTTCGGCCATCGCGTTCCCTTGGGCGTCACGGGCGTAGGTGGTGGTCACGCCCTTGAAGTCCTTGGCTTCGGTGACGGCGTCCAGAGTGTTGTACTTGAGGGTGGCGGTGGCGTTGGCCGCATCGGTCACGGCCTTGATGCGGCGCAGCCCGTCCAGGCTGTACTGGGTGCTCTGGTTCAGGCCGTTGGTCTGGGTGACCAGTTCGCCGTTGGCGTCGTAGCCGAAGGCGCTGGCCTGGTTGGGACCTTCGGTCTGGGCGCTGAGGCGGTTGATGGCGTTGATGGTGCGCGCGGCGTTCCATGCCACGTTGCCGGCGCTGTCCTTGATCTGCTCGGCGGTGCGGTTGCCCATGCCGTCCAGGGTGAAGCTGCCGCTCTCGCCGCGGTTGTTGCTCCAGCCGGTCAGGCGGTGGGCGGCGTCATAGCTGTAGGTGAGGACCAGGCCGGTGGGCAGCGTGATCGTCTCGACCGTGCCGTAGGGCTTGTAGGTCAGGACCGTGGTCTGGCCGCCGACGGTCTGGGTCAGCAGGCGGTCGCGTGGGTCGTAGGTGTAGGTGGTGACCAGGCCGTTGGGGGCGGTTGCGCTCACCACGCGGTTGGCGTTGTCGTAGGTGTAGCTGGTGACGTGGCCCAGGGCGTTGGTGGCCGTGAGAGCGTTGCCGCGGGGGTCATAGGTGTAGCTGGTGACGGCGCCGTTGGGCTCGGCGGCGGTGGCCACCAGCTGCTGGGCGTTGTAGGTCCATTGCCAGAGCTGGGCCTGGTTGGTCACCGTGTCGGTGATCGTGCGAGTCAGGACATTGCCGAGGGCGTCGTAGGTGTAGGCGGTGGTGCGGCCGGTCTGGGTGACCAGCGCGGGCAGCGAGAAGGTGGGATGCCACTGGGTGGTCACCATCTGCGCTTCGGGGGTAGCGGAAGCTCGCACAACGGTGGTCGGCAGGCGACGGGCAACGTCCCAAGTCGTTGTCGTGACCACGCCCTTGAAGTCGGTCTCGGAGGTGATCAGGCCGTTGGCGTCTTGGATGCGCGAGGCAGCGTCGGCCTCGCCCGTCCCCGATGGCAACGAGCCACCTGTTACCGCGAGCTTGCCTTTGATGGTGCTGTAGCTGTAGCTGCGGCTGGTGCCCAGTGGGTCCGTGATGTGCGCATTGCCAGCGGAAGGATAGCTGACCCCATAACGATCCACCGAGCCTGCCAGCGCTGAATCGATTGCGCGTCCCTGTGGGTCATATGCGAAGGTAGCGAAGCGCGCTCCAGTCTCGTCGAGGATGCCCGTGAGAGCCTGCGAGAAGGAAACGTTCTCATAGACGAAGGTGCGGCTCTTGGCGTCAGGATAGGTCACAACGGCGAGGCGACCCATCGAATCATAGGCAAAGCCGATGGAGCGCAAGTCTGGCGTGAGAACACCGACCAGTTGACCGGCCGAGTTGTAGTTCAGTGCAAGCGTTCGACCGAAGCCGTTGCCGATGGTGGCAAGTCGACCAACCCCGTCATAGGTATAGGCCCAGCTCCAACCGTTTCGGCGGGCCTGGGTTTGGAGCTTGCCATCGGAAGTGAAGCTCAGGACGGAATCGTCGTCGAAGCGGCGATAGGTCCAGTTGCCTTGGCTATCCCTCGTGAGCGTGTCTGTGCTTTCAGTCGTGCTCCAAGTGCTGGTCCCGACGAGTTTCGAAAAGGTGCGCGTGGAGCCGTCGCCTCTCACAATCGTCGCCGCGACGGGCGCGGAGGCCGGCAGGGCCATCAATCTGATGTCGTGGTTGTGCGACCAGGCTTGACCCAGACCGGCATTCGAAACCCCAACATTGATCCATCCGCTGCGGTAGGTACGGGTGAACGCCAGGGCATTCGGCCCCTTGTCTACGAAATCGGTTTCGGAACGGAATTTCTCGGCCGAAGCAGGAAGGATCGGGTTCGGGGTCCGCGCTCCGGCGCTGCACTGGTTACGCGGTTCAGGAACCGGGATGGGCACGCAGACTTTCCCAGAGGGATCTTCCTGGAACTTCGTGTTGCAGAGACACCGACTCGAACCTATGCTGTACGGCGTGGTATTGGCAGGGCATTCGTTAAATCTGCTCCATGACCCGATCGACGAGATCAGGTAACCGTATCGCGGAAGAAACAAGTCTGCGATGCAGCCAAATCCAGAGCTGCCTGGGTCGGTGTCAACACGACCGTTAGTAAACGTACCATCGGGCCACTCAACATTGGCTGCTTCTCCGGCGGCAGCGCAAGCTTCCGAGGCAGACGAATATGGGCCTACGTATGGCCCATTTACAAAAGCGTACTTGTAGACAACCTCAGCAGGAATCTCTGCGTGCGCGGAAAACCAAACAGAACATAGCAACCCCAATAGCGCAAGACGCACTCGGGTCCACAGAAATCCTCTACAGCCTCTATCCTCCGCGAGAGTTATCACGTGTTTTTGGCTGGACACTTTCTGCCGAACAGCGGACCTCCGGATACGGCGTACCAGTTGATTCAAATCCCTCACAGCGCACTCCCTCGGTCGGTTCTGCTGACCTAGTTTTGACTGGCCAAGACCCTGAGGTCAGGGCATCACGACGCGGCACAAACCGCACAAGCCGTTACAAAATAGCCCAAGCGTTACAAGAAGACAACGACAGTTCAGAGTCGCTCGCTTCTGTTTAGATGGGATGAATATGAAAGTTCGTGCGCGCTGTTGTTGCGACACGACTGTCCAGCCGGCAGCGCTCGCCGAACCACGGCGGGCTAGCGATGCGGCGAATTACCGACGGTGTAGTCAGGTATTCCGAACAATGTTCGATTGCGGACGGTGCCGATCAGAAGACTTACTTCGGCGTCTCGTCCTTCAACAACAAGTCGACCTCGTTCAAGTAGCTCTCGACCTCGCGAAGCCACGTCTGCGAGGACTGCGCGTCGGGCGCGTCCATCACCACGTCGCGATGCACAAGTTAACGGGGCGAGGTGCAATGCGCTCACCCGGTGCTCCTTCGCTTCGGCGAGAGGTAGAGCGGCGGTTCTGGGAGCAGATTGCCACCGGAATTACGAGTGCGAAGGCGGCCGAGGCCGTTGGCGTGTCGCAACCGGTGGGCACGCGTTGGTTCTGTCATCGTGGCGGCATGCCATTGTTCATGTCGGACCCCATATCGGGAAGGTATCCGTTGTGTCTGGCGGCTCCGTACATCAGCGACGAGCGGTCGCGGGTGCATCCGGCAGTTGACCCTGCTGGGTGAGACGTTCCACCGGTGCGCCGAATTCGGGCTGTTCACCGCGCAGGCGCGCGTACTCGGCAGCGGCTTGCCGGTAGGCGGGGCGGGTTGTGTCTGCACCCGCTTCGCCGTTCGTGGCCGCGGCCAGACCCGAACGCATCCAGGCCAGGGTGTCGGCTTGAACCGTGGCACGGGTGTTGGAGGACACGCTCACGACAGCGCGCGGATTGCCCTCGGGGTAGCCCTGGTCCATCGAGCTCTGCAGCCAGCGCTGCGTGTCCAAGGCCACGGCTGCGCGGCTGGTGCTGGAGCTCAGCGGCGCCGGGCGGGGATCGCCTTCGGCATAGTTGCCGGCCAGCGCGGGGCTAGCCATCGCGCCGAGCAATGCGGCCAGCGTCAGGGAGGTCTTGAGGGAAGTCTTCATGTTCGATCCTTTGGCAATGAGAGGGTTGGCGATCCGGAAGTGAACAGCTCTGTGGCTTGCCTCTTTCCGATGCATCAACTCTAGGCCGCCGGTCGGCGAGTTACCGCACACGAAGATTACAGTTGCGTTATCCATCACCGCGTTAACGTCCGCGATGACGACACATCTTCAATGTGTCAAAGCAGATGAGAAATCGGTGGCCCAGCGCTTGTGCGCGGCGGCGCCGCGCGCCGGCCTGAGCCGATATCGAAGAGGAGGCCTGCCAGTACGCCCATGTCGTTGGACAGCAACTGGCGGTGCTGGTCGTTCAGCCGAAGGCAGCCGTCGCGCATGGAAAGGTAATGGTCCCACTTGCCGAGCTTGACGTTGCTGCCGGTGACCGCGTTGTAGCCCTTCACGATCGCCGTGTTGAACGGCATCACGATCGTGGGATGAACGAAGTACAGCAAGTTCGCCACAGCCGGCCCAAGGCCTTTGATCTGATGCGCGTCGATCCGGCGGATGGCCTCGATCACCTCCTAGGCGTTATCGCAACAGTCGCACGCATGCAGCAGTCGGGCGAAGGCGCGCTGGTTGGCGGCGTTCTCATAGATGTCGGGGATGCGCAGCTTGGGCTTCCAGAGAAACGCATGCTCGGCGCCCTTGAAGATCTGGCGCTGCTCTGCCACCGAACCCACGACCGTCTCGAGCGAAGAGCCGCGGAGCGCGCTGCCGAAGGTGCCAGCATCAATGTCCTTGACCACCTAGGCCAGGCCACGGCGGATGGAACGGAAGTTCTTCAGCCGCTCTTCCCACAGAAACCGCGAGTTGTAGGTGCTTAGTGGGTCGACCTTCCAGTGACCGATGAGAACTTCAAGACCAGGAGACATGAGCGCAGAAGGTTGAAGTGCGCAGGGCGCGACACCATTGATTGAAGCACGGCTCGATCTGGCCGGGTCAGTGTTTCGCGCAGGAATCTCTAGCAGTCGACTTACAGCCAAATCTAGCAATAGGCCGCATGAGGCAAAGATGGCTCGCGCTCGTCAGGGAGGAGAACGACGCGGTAAGCAAGGCGTATCAGCCTTCCGGCGTCATGGAAAAGCTGATCTCGGTGACGCCGGATCGGGATGTGGCGCGGGTCTGGCCTCCATGCATTCGCGCGATCGCGGCCACTATTGCCAGGCCGAGTCCGTGGTGCTCCGACGAATCGGTGCGAGACCGTTCCGCCCGAAAGAAGCGCTTGAAAAGATTAGGCAACACATCAGCGGAGACCGGCTCGCCCCGGTTGGCAACCTTGATCCAGGCGCCATCGGGTTGCATGTCGATAGCAACCGCGATCGTGGAGCCGGGCGTCGCATACCGGCTAGCGTTGCTCAGCAGGTTCGACAATGCCCGACGCACCAGTGCGGCGTCGACGCCAATAGTCGCATCGCCGCTGACATGCACCTTCAGTCCGACGTCTTCCAGCGTGGCCTCATGAAAGTCCAGCACCGTGCGCACCTGGTCGGCCAGGCTGACCGGGGCCGAGCGGCGTGCAACCGCCCCACGGTCCGCGTGGGACAAAAAGAGCATGTCGATCACGATCGCAGAGACGCGCCTTGCTTCTTCGAGTGCCGACAGCAGGGCATCGCGTAGTTCCTCGACTGATCTGGGCCGCGCCAGTTCCACCTCCACCATCCCGATCAGGTTGGCCAGCGGCGTGCGCAGTTCGTGCGCGACATCCGCGTTGAACGATTCCAGCTGCTGATAGGCCTGCTCGGCCCGGTCGAGCACTGCGTTGAACTGCGCGACCCAAGGGGTGATTTCGGAGGCATACGGGGAGGGATCGATACGCCGTCCGGGGTGTGCCGGTCCCGTGGCTGCGGTCTGCCGAATCAGCTTCTTCAAGGGTTTCAGGCCCCGGCGCACCAGCAGCGCACCGGTCAGGGCGATCATTGCGGACCCCAGCACGACCGCACCGACCAGCGTCCAGGCAAGCCGACTCAGGAGCCGGGAGTCTTCCTGGATGTCGATGCCGAGCTGCAGTTGCATGGTGGCCTCGCCCGGCTGTGCCGGATGCTCTTCTGTCGGCTTCCACAGCCAGCGCGCGGATGCCCGGGTGGGCGTGGTCGAGTAGATGGTCTCGTCGCCGCGGCGAAGCACCAGGCTGATCTCGGCATGCGTGAGGAAGAAATCGTCCAGCTTGTGACGCAACCCGTCCGTCCCTGTATCGCCCCGCGACTCCTGGATCAGGTGCCTGATCAGTTCGGACTGGCGCTCGAACTCGCTGGCCTGCTTGACTTGAAAGCTCCACGCCGTGACGCCGTAGATCGCCACGCAGACGAGGCTGAGGCCGATCAAGGCCTGCGCCGCAAACCAAAGAGACAGCGCGGCCTGGATGGAGCCTGTGCTCTCGGTGTTGGAGGCCGCATCGGTTGCCGCTGACTTGACAACCACGAGGTCGGCTACGGCGCTGGACTCTCCGATGGTTTCGATGGCGTTCACGATCCGCTGCCCTGCCGGCTCTCCAGCACATACCCCATGCCGCGCACCGTGTGCAGCAACTTCTCTTCGAAAGGATCGTCGATCTTGCTGCGCAGCCGCCGGATGGCCACTTCCACCAGGTTGGTGTCGCTGTCGAAATTCATGTCCCACACCTGCTCAGCCAACTGCGTGCGCGACAGCACGTTGCCCTGGCGGCGCATGAGCAGGGTCAACAGCGCGAACTCCTTGGCGGTCAACTCGAGCCGATGTCCGTTGCGCGAGGCCTTGCGCGCAACCACATCGAGGCGCAGGTCCTTGAGCACGTAGTTCGACACCTCGTGCAACTTGCCGCGACGCAGGAGGGCCTGGATTCGGGCGAGCAATTCGGAGAAGGCGAACGGCTTGGCAAGATAGTCGTCCGCACCGCTTTGGAGTCCGCGCACCCGATCGGTTACTTCGTCACGCGCTGTCAACATCAGCACCGGCATCGATCTGGATTTGCGCACTGCATCCAGCACCGCAAAGCCGTCGATGCCAGGAAGCATCACGTCGAGAACCAGAAGGTCGTAGTCCCCATCGAGCGCAAGGCTGCGTCCCTCGATACCGGTGCGCGCGAGGTCGACCACGAAGCCGCTCTCGGTGAGTCCCTTCACGAGGTAATCGCCAAGCTTTTGTTCGTCTTCGATGACCAGTATGCGCATCGCCAAATGGTACGGCGCGAGGTCTCGTGCATGGATTACTTCTTTGTAATCCAAGTGATGGGAGATTGGCGGACTGGCTTCCTAGAGTACTTGTACGCCGGTCGACAGGCTGGCACCGCCGGCTCGGTTGTCGATCCCGGCGAGTTCAGTGCAGCTCACGAAATTGAGCCAACCGTTGAAGGAGACCATCATGAAGAACCGTCAAATCCTTTCGTTCGCACTCGCCGCAGGCGGCGCGTTCGTCACACCGCTCGCGGTTCACGCGGAAGGCCCCTCTCACTTCGCGCCGAACGAAGCCGGCGTGGTCTACCACCCGGCCGAGGCCGGCGCCGCCAAGACCGATGCCCAGGTGGCGGCCGAACTCGCGACTGCGCGGAAAACACCCGACGGAGCGAGCATGCTGCGCTGGGGATCGATGGGTACCCCGAAGGTGGGAGCGAGCAAGACGCGCGCCGAAGTGGTGGCCGAACTGGAAGCCGCGCAGAAGCAGCCCAACTGGGACGCCGCGGCAAGGCTCGGTGCGCCCCTGCCAGCGCCCAAGGCCGACACGAGCAAGGCTCGTGCGCAGGCGCAACCCTGAGGGTTGTGCGCAGAACTGGATATACGCACGGGCCACCTGACACACCGCTCCAACCAGAATGCTGCGCATGTATCGGGTTCGCCTGTTCGTTCTCTGGATCGTGATGTTCGCCGTGCCCTTTCAGGGGTACGCGGCGGCAGCCATGGTCTTTTGCGGACCCGGACATGCCGGTGCGATGGCCGACATGTCTGTCGAGCTGTCCGGGGGGCATGACCATGCCCGGTCTCCGCATGCCGACGGGCGCAGCGACCATCACCACGAGGCGGCACAGGCCGCCAAGCCACCGGCGAAAGACGGCACCGACAAGACCGCAAGTGCGGAGCCTGACACGATGCACAAGTGCGGCACGTGCGGCGCGTGCCATGCCACGGCGCTGACCAGCACGTTGGACCTGGCCGTCTTCCACGATCTTCCGCACGCCGATCTGGTGGAGCCGGCCATCACGATGGTCACGCTCGCGCCGCGCGTACTCGACAAGCCTCCTCGCGCCTAACGCGTTCGTGCGCCTGTGACTCGCGTCACGGGCCGCCGCGGACGCTCATGCATCGCCTGCGTCATGCCCTTTCGGGCAGCTCGGACGCAATCCGTTCATGAACTTGCGAGGACCCCATGTTCCATTCATCGTCAGCCCGTTGGCTGGTTGTTTTCCCCGCTATGGTGGCACTGGCCGCCGTGGCCCAGCCTGCGCCCACGCCACCTCCCGCACCTACATCTGCTGGCTCGGCCGCGACCGCGGCACCGCTGCCAGTCCTGACCTTTAAATCCGCGCTCGAAGGCTATCAATCCTTTGCTGACGAAAAGCCCATCCCCTGGAAGGAGGCCAACGAGACGGTCTACCGCCGCGGTGGCTGGCAAGCCTACGCCAAGGAGGCGTCGGGCATCGGCACGGCTGAGGCCGAATCGCCCAAGGGCGCAGCCGCTGCACCTGCCACGCAGCCAGGCCATTCCATGCCTATGCCTGCGAAGAAGGAGAAGCCATGAAGCGCGCCTTGCGTTTGACGGCCATCGCCGTCGCAGCCGCATTTCTGGCCGGGTGCGCCTCGGTCGGTATCGACGACGCCCTGCAGGACACGAACACCAATGCCAAGCAGTTCACCGGCGGCAAGCTCGAACTCAGCCGGACCCAGGAGCAGCGTGATCGCCGCTCTGCGTTGACGCAGGAACTGCTGGCCGAGCCGCTGTCGCAGAACGATGCGGTGCAACTCGCCCTGGCCAACAGTCCCTCCGTCCAGGCCCTGATTGCCCAGAGCTGGGGCGATATTGCTGCCGCAAACCAGAGCAGCCGGCTGCCCAACCCGATCTTCACGTTCGAGCGCATGCGCCTGAACAGCGAACTCGAGCTCGGACGCCTGCTGTCCTTCGGGCTGGTGGACCTCATCCTGCTGCCGCAGCGCTTGTCGATCTCGAAGAGCCAGGCCAACCAGGCCAATGTCCAGCTGACAGGCGCCGTGGTCGACCAGGTCACCCAGGTCAGACAGACCTGGGTCCGTGCCGTCGCCGCACAGCAATCGTTGCAGTACGCGGAGCAGGTCAACAAGTCAGCCCAGGCCAGCGCCGAGCTCGCACGCCGGATGCAGCTCATCGGCAACTTCAGCAAGCTCCAGCGCGCGCGCCAGCAGGTGTTCCATGCAGACGCAACCACTCAGCTCGCCTCCGCGCAGCACGCCATGACGGCCGCGCGCGAGGAACTGATCCGTGTCCTGGGACTGGACGATGCCCAGGCCGCCAAGCTGACCTTGCCCGAGCGTTTGCCCGACCTGCCGAAGGCACCTCGCGAGGCGAAGGAAGTCGCAGCCACTGCGACGGAGCAGCGTCTCGATGTCCAGCTCGCCCGCGCCCAGCTGGATGTGGCAGGCAAGTCGCAGGGCATCAACCTGCTGTCGACCTTCATCGACGTCGAAGTGGGTGGTCGTCGCGACACAGTGTTCGACAACGCGGAGGGCACCAAGAGCACCCGGCGTGGCTTCGAGCTCGACATCCGGTTGCCGCTGTTCGACTGGGGTTCTGCGCAACGCGATGCATTGAACGCTCAGTCCCTGGCCGCGGCCAACCGATATGACGCCACCGTGCGCGGCGCTTCTTCGCAGTTGCGCGAAGGCTACTCGGCCTACCGCACGGCCTACGACATCGCGCGGCACTACCGCGACGAGATCGTGCCGCTGCGCCAGGCCATGGCCGACGAAAACGTGCTTCGCTACAACGGCATGCTGATCGGCGTCTTCGAACTGCTGGCCGAAGCGCGCGACCAGATCTCCAGCGTGACCAACGCCATCAACGCCCAGCAGCAGTTCTGGCTGGCCGACGCCGCCCTCGCGGCTTCCGTGATGGGCAAGCCCACGTCCATGGGCGCCGCGACGGCCAGCTCGGGTGGCGAAGGCGCCTCCACTGGCGCCGCCCACTAGTGCCCCCGGGCTCATCAACGATTTGAACGACATGACCAACAGACGCAATTTCCTGAGCGGTGCCGGTGCCATCACGGGCGCCATTGCAACCGCGAGCGTGAGCAAGGTGGCCATGGCCGCCTTGCCCGAGCCTGTGCTCCAGACGACGCCCAACACCATGCCTCCGCTGATGCCCTCGAGCGGACGCCCCTACAACCCCGTGGTCACGCTCAACGGCTGGACCCTGCCCTGGCGCATGAACAATGGCGTGAAGGAGTTCCACCTGGTGGCCGAGCCCGTGGTGCGCGAGATGGCGCCGGGCTTCAAGGCCAATCTGTGGGGCTACAACGGCCAGTCGCCCGGCCCCACCATCGAAGTGGTGGAAGGCGACCGGGTGCGGATCTTCGTGACCAACAAGCTGCCGGAGCACACCAGCGTGCACTGGCACGGCCAGCGCCTGCCCAACGGCATGGATGGGGTCGCAGGCCTGAACCAGCCGCCGATCCGTCCGGGCAAGACCTTCGTCTACGAATTCGTGGCGCGCCGTCCCGGCACCTTCATGTACCACCCGCACGCGGACGAGATGACGCAGATGGCGATGGGAATGATGGGCTTCTGGGTGACGCATCCGAAGGCCGAGCATCCGCTGATCGAGAAGGTCGACCGCGACTTCGTGTTCCTGCTCAACGCCTACGACGTCGAGCCCGGCAGCGCCACGCCCAAGATCATGACGATGCTGGACTTCAACCTGTGGTCCTGGAACAGCCGGATCTTCCCCGGTATCGACTCGCTCAACGTCAGGCTCAACGACAAGGTGCGCATCCGCATCGGCAACCTGACGATGACAAACCACCCGATCCACCTGCATGGGCACGAGTTCCTGGTCACGGGCACCGATGGGGGACCGACACCCAAGAGTTCCAGGCAGTACGAGGTGACCACGGACGTGGCGGTCGGCCAGATGCGCCAGATCGAATTCCTGGCCGACGAAGAAGGCGACTGGGCCTTCCATTGCCACAAGAGCCATCACACGATGAACGCCATGGGCCACGACGTGCCGACCATGATCGGCCTGGACCACAAGGACGTCGCCAAGCAGATCTCGAACCTGGTGCCGGACTACATGGTCATGGGCGAGCGCGGCATGGCCGACATGGCCGAGATGGAAATGCCGATCCCGGACAACACCGCGCGAATGATGACGGGCGAAGGCCCGTTCGGCTCGGTCGAGATGGGCGGCATGTTCAGTGTGGTCAAGGTGCGCAAAAACCAGAAGGCCGGTGACTACTCCAATCCCGGCTGGTTCAAGCACCCCAAAGGCACGGTCGCCCACGAACTGGACGGCCCGCCGCCGGAAACCCCGCGCCAGCGCGGCGCCGGCGCAGCCGCGATGCCCGCTCGGAACATGCCCGCCAAGAACATCGAAGTTCAGATCCGCAAGCCCGCCAGCGGTCATTCCGGCCACTGACATTTTTTCCACTCCCCTCAAACCTTCCAACCTCTCAAAGGAAAACCATGAAACACACCTTCCGCAACACCGCTCTCGCTGCACTGCTCGCACTGGCCGCCGCCGGCGCTTCGGCGTCGGGCACCCATGCCGGTGGCCACGGCCACGATGCCGACGAGGCGATCGGCAAGCCCGGCGTGGCCACCAAGGCGACGCGCACCATCAACGTCGACATGACCGACAGCATGCGCTTCACGCCGGCCAACATCAGCGTCAAGCAAGGTGAGACCGTGCGCTTTGTCATCAAGAACTCCGGCCAGCTCAAGCACGAACTCGTGATCGGGGCCGAGAAGGAGCTCAAGGAGCACTACGAAGTCATGAAGAAGAACCCGGAGATGGAGCACGCCGATCCGAACATGGTGACGCTGGCCGCGGGCAAGACCGGCGAGATCGTCTGGCAGTTCACCCAGGCCGGAAAGGTCGACTTCGCTTGCCTGCAGCCGGGCCACTACGACGCCGGCATGAAGGGCGCCGTGAACGTGACCAAGACCGGGAAGTAAGCGCCAAACGCCCGCCGCGGGCCTCTATCGGGACGCGGCGGGCTTCAATTTCATTCATATCCAAGGAGATTCTCATGTCGAACATTCGCATCGCACTCTTGGCATTCGTTGCCACACTCTCGTTCGCTGGCACGGCCAGCGCGCAATCTTCCAAGTCCGACATGCCGGGCATGTCCGAGAAGGCGCCGGCCGCCGGCGCAGCGGATGCTGCCGCGGCGTCGGATCTCACCGAAGGCGAGATCCGCAAGGTGGACAAGGACAACAAGAAGCTCACGATCAAGCACGGCCCGCTCAAGAACCTGGACATGCCTGGCATGACGATGGTGTTCGGGGTCAAGGACGACGCCATGCTCGACAAGGTCGAGACCGGCGTCAAGGTCCGCTTCCAGGCGGAAAAGATCGACGGAAAGATCATGGTCACGAAGATCGAATCAGCTCGCTGAGCGCATCTTCACCAGGCGCTGTGCAGGAATGACATCTGGCTCGCCGCAGGCTCCCTGCACTGTTTCGAGGACGCGCGCCCGAACGATCTGCTCCACCGGTGCGAAAGACTGCCACGGCATATCCTGTTGAACAAGTCGCGCCTCTGCGATGGTGAGGACTACGTGACGACCCAGAATATTGGGGCCGGCTGCTTCTCACCGATGCACGTCTACAACCGTGGCAGCTTCATCGGAGAGATTGAATTGCAGGAAGACGGCCGGCTCCTACGAACTTGCCGGACAGCGCTTCGCGATCCCGATCGATCGCTCCACGGGCAGCGCCACGCGCACGTCGTGATGCTGAATCCGGCGACATCCGCCGAGTTGGGCGACATCGTTTCGGCCAACGTCGACAGGTGCGGCACAACCATTCGCGTGTTGTCGCATGCACAAGTGCCACCCGGCTGACTCGGCCTGCGCACGATCTCCAGCCATCTTTGCAGCCAGCCTCCCGCCAAACCTGAGCACCCCATGAAATTGTTCGCGCCTCTTTTGCTAGCCGCTCTCGGCGGATTGTCCTCCGGCTTTTCTTTCGCGGCCGATCCTGCCCTGCCAGCGCCGATCGACAGAGTCCCCGCCAAATCGGCAAAACCCGACATTGCGAACGGCGAAGTCGTCTTCAATGGCAAGTCATGCGCCGCGTGCCACAGCGGGGATGGAAACTCGGCTATCCCCGCCAATCCCAAGCTGGCCCAGCAGCATCCTGAGTACCTGCTCAAGCAACTGCAGGAGTTCAAATCCGGCAAGAGAAAAAGCGCAGTCATGAGCGGCATGGCGGCGATGCTTTCCGAGCAGGAAATGCGCGACGTCGCCTGGTTCCTGGGCTCCAAGCCCATCAAGCCGGGGTTTGCGAAGGACAAGGATCTGGTGGCGTTGGGCGAGAAGATCTATCGCGGCGGCGTCGGGGACCGCAGTGTGCCGGCCTGCGCGGGCTGTCACAGCCCCAACGGGGCGGGCATCCCGATCCAGTACCCCCGACTGGGCGGACAACACGCCGAATACATCGCCGCGCAGCTGACCGCGTTTCGCGATGGAGGGCGACTCAACAGCGTGCCCATGAGCGGCGTTGCAGCGAAGCTCAACGATCGCGAGATCAAGGCTGTGTCCGATTACATCGCGGGGCTTCATTGAATGACGCCATGCGTCCAGAGCTGCCCTCGCCTCAGGAGGTAGGCATGTATGTGACGGGACGATGGGTTTCAACCAATGTTGTCGGCACGATGTTCGTCGCCTGGCTCGTTGGAGTTGTCATCTTCGTGGCCGTCATCGTGTGGCAGCGCCGGAAGTCCTGGTGGAGCGAGCGTCTGACAGACATCGCGTCCGCCGCCGGCCAGTCTTAGAGGCCCGGCGGCGTCCTTGTCTGTATGCATTCAGCCCCCCTTGCGTCTGCCTCGCAGAGACAAGTCACGAGGACGCTGACCAACTGTTCCTGCGATTCGCTTCGCCCGGCCTCTTGAAAAGCCTGAATGCAAGAAACCACGCCGTTGAAGGATTTGATGCCAGTCGCTTGACCTTCACACGATGTCAAGCCTGAAACTGGAACCACTTTCAATCAAGGAGTCTCTCATGCAAGAGTTCGTCATCCAGTCAATGTCCTGCGGTGGCTGCGCGAGCCGGATCGCCC
The DNA here is from genome assembly GCF_047304235.1 of Variovorax sp. Varisp36. NCBI lineage: Bacteria > Pseudomonadati > Pseudomonadota > Betaproteobacteria > Burkholderiales > Comamonadaceae > Variovorax > Variovorax sp. Varisp36. Next base: position 47,684 of record NZ_JBGLYU010000007.1, on the reverse strand, counting down.
AGGCCGTCAAGAATCTGGACGCCGCAGCGAAGATCGAAGTCGACCTGCCGACCAAGACGGTACGCGTCGACAGCGCCGAAGACCGCGCATCTGTGATCGCGGCCCTGACGGAAGCCGGCTACCCGCCGAAGTGATCCGCCACGCACGGGACATCGGCCTCAATCGGCTGTAGTGGCGCTATGCGGCGCGGGGTTTGAGGAGATTCGCGAGGGCCTTCTGGTCTTCGGCCAACTGGATGCGCATGAGCTGAAGCACTCGCAGGGCGAGGCCGGACAGCGGCTGCCCAGGGGGAAGCACCAACACCCCCGCGAAGGAGACTTCCAGGGACAGCGGACGGATGGCCAGACCGCGTTGGGCGTATTCCATTGCGGTGACCGGATTGACGAACCCGATGCCCATCCCGCTCAAGGCCATCTCGCACACGCTCGCCGCGTAGGGGGTCTCGACCAGCACGCTCAACCCGACGTTGCACTCCGCCAAGGCGCGTTCCAGACGTCGCCGGGATGCGTCCTCGGGGTTGAGTGCAAGGAATGGCTCTTCCGCGAGCTGATGCGGCTGGATGGCCCTGGCCTTGGTCAGGCGGTGTTTCGCATGCATCACCACTACACCCGGGAAGCGCGCGAACTCGGAGTGCTCCAGGCCTGTCGTCGGCATCTCGTCGGCCATCAGCCCGAAGTCGACCTGCCGCCCCTGCACGGCCTCGTGCACCTCCCGCGAGCTGAGCACCTGCAGCGAAATCTGCGGCCGGGCGTCGCTGTCGCGGCGCTCGGCCACCAGCCGCGACAGGACTCGCGGGACGAAGGTCAGGCCGAAGGCCGGATAGACCGCCATGCGCAGCGTGTTGACGCCAAAGCGCTTGAGGCTGCGCATGCGGTGCTCGATGCTGCTGAGACCCACGAAGACGCGCTCGACCTCGACCAGCAAGGCATGCGCTTCGGGCGTGGGCTGCAGCCGGCCCCGCAGCCTGCGAAACAGCGGGAATCCCGCCGCTTCCTCGAGCCTGCGCAACGACTGGCTGATGGCGGGTTGCGTGACGCCCAGGAGCGCGGCCGCCTTGCTCGCGGAGCCGACGGACATCACGGAACGGAACACCTCGATCTCTCGGAGCAACATATAACAACCGCTTATGGAGAAAGAATTTCGAGCGCGAATCAGATTATCCCTGTCGTCCTAGAGTTGGCGTCTTCAGCCACCTTCCGGAGAAGCGACATGAAACTTCAAACAGTTCTTGCAGTGACCGTCCTCGCATGTGCCGCACCTGCGTGGGCGCACGATTTTTCCGGCGACATCGCCAGGTTCCAGACCATCGCCGCCACCAAAAAGCCCGATAGTCAGCAGGCGCTGGCCGCGAAGCTCGCGCTGGAGCGTGCGCAGGGCGAGATGGAGCAGTCGGACGTGAAGATGGTGTTGCGCATCCGCTCGATGACCAACGCCGGCCTGCGCGCCATCGGCGAACAACCGGCCTTCCTCACCAGCGAGTACAAGCGCCTGGAGGCGGCACTGGCCAATCCGAAGACCAACGACCCGGCCAAGATCGCCGCGGCCAAGGAAACCTTCGCCCGTCTGTCGGTGGAGATGAAGGTCTACACCGATCTCGAGAACATGGCCGTCGACCAGATGAAGCAGGCGCTGCAGCTCATCGAATCCGCACCTGCCAACTGATCGCACGTCCGACGAACAGCCCCGTCTTCCATCGTGAACTCTTCCATCCCCAATCTTGGCACCTCTACTCGTGGTGCATTCGCCAGCCTGGTCCCGCCGGTGTGGCGTGCCTCCACGGTCGTCTTCGATTCACTCGACGATTTCGTGAATCGCCGCACCCGTCTGCCGGATGGCTTCAGCTACGGCACCACGGGCACGCCGACGCAGCGCGCCCTGGAGACACGCATCGCCGAACTGGACGGTGCCGCACATTGCGTCGTCTTTCCCTCCGGGCAGGCGGCGATCTGCAGCGCGCTCCTGGCGTTGCTCAAGAAGGGTGATCACCTGCTGATGACCGACGCCGCCTACGGCCTGGCCAAGTCCTTCGCCGTCGAGCGGCTGCAAGCGCTCGGCATCGAGGTCGAGTTCTATCCGCCGCGGATCGGTGCGGACATCGAACGCCTGGTGCGTCCCAACACGCGCCTCATCTGGCTGGAGTCCCCCGGCACGGTGACGATGGAAGTGGAAGACGTGCCGGCGATCACCGCCGTGGCGCGTGCCCGTGGCGTACTGACCGCCATTGACAACACCTGGGCCAGTCCGCTGGGATTCGCGGCCTTGGCACGTGGCGTCGACCTGTGCATTCACGCCTGCACCAAGTACATGGGCGGCCATTCGGACGTGTTGATGGGCAGCATCGCGACCAACGACGAAGGTCTGTACAAGTCCTTACGCGGACTCCAGTCGCAGATGGGACTGGCCGTGAGCCCTGAGGACTGCTTCCTGGTTGCCCGAGGTCTGGACACGATGCAGGTGCGCATGGAGCGCCAGGCGACCAGCGCACAGTTGATCGCCGAGCGGCTCGCAGCGCATCGCCTGGTGCGCCGGATGCTCTTTCCCGCGCTGCCCGGCGCGCCGGACCATGCGCTCTGGGCGCGTGACTTCAAGCAGTCCGGCTGCGTGTTGTCGCTGCAGCTGCTGGACGGCCCCTACGACGCTTACCGGGCGCTATTCGGGAGTCTGAAGCTGTTCTCCATCGGCGCCAGTTGGGGAGGTGTGCGCAGCATCGCTGCTTTCTATCCGGCGGAAGAGCTAGCCAAGCGCAATTTCTGCGACGTCCGAGGCCCTGTCATCCGTCTGTCGATCGGCCTGGACGATCCCCAAGCGCTGCTTGACGAGTTGCAAGGCGCCTTGCGCGCCTGCGAAACGAGTTTCAACCTCTGATTCACGCCATCTGGAGCCCGCGATGACCCTCAAGCCGACCTTTCACACTGCGTTGATTCGCTCCTTTCTCGCCGTAACAGGCCTCGCGCTGTGCGCCGGTGTCGCCGCGCAAACCGCGCCGCCGCTGGAGGGCACGCTCAAGAAGATCAAGGACACCGGGACGATCACGGTGGCCACGCGAGGCGCTTCCATCCCGTTCAACTACCTGGATGACAACAACAAGCAGGCGGGCTTTGCCTGGGAGATCGCGCAGCGCGTGGTCGACCAGGCGAAGAAGGACCTCAAGCTTGCGAAATTGGACCTCAAGGCCCTGGAAGTCACGCCGCAGACGCGCATTCCGCTGGTGGCCAACCAGACCGTCGATCTGGAGTGCAGCTCGACGACGAACAACGCGGAGCGGCAGAACCAGGTGTCGTTCTCGACGACGTTCTTCGTCGTTGGCGCACGGCTGCTGGTGCGCAAGAATTCCGGCATCAAGCACTGGTCCGACCTTGTCGGCAAGAACGTCGTGGTCAGTGCGGGCACCACCGCGGAGCGCATGCTGCGGCAGCTCAACGAGAAGAACAAGTGGGGCATCAACATCATCCTGGCCAAGGACATCAACGAGAACTTCCTGACCGTGGAGACGGGGCGCGCAGTGGCAGCGACGCAGGACGACATCATTCTCTTCAGCAACATCGCTCGCGCCAGGAACCCGGCGGATTGGGAAGTGGTCGGTGTGCCGCAGCAAAAGGAAGCCTATGGCTGCATGCTGCGCAAGGGAGACGTCGCCTTCAAGAAGCTCGTCGACGGCGTGATCACCGGAATGATGCGCTCCGGCGAATTCGCCTCGCTGTACGAGAAGTACTTCCTGAAGCCCATCGCGGTGAAGGGCAGCGTGACGGTCAACTTCCCGATGTCGCCCGACATGCAGGAACTCTTGCGTCACCCGAACGACCAGCCGCTGTAAGGCGCCGAACGCCACAAGTTCGACCACCGCTTCACGAACCGTCTCCAAGCACTTTCAAGATGCACTACACCTGGGATTGGCTGATCTTCTTCAAACCCTCGGTCACGGGTGAAGGCATGTACGGCCTGATGCTGCTGCGCGGGTTGCTGTGGACGGTCGTGTTGTCGTTGCTGGCCTGGACGCTGGCGCTGGGCATCGGCCTTTTCGCCGGCGTGGCCCGGACCTTGCCGAGCCGCACGGCGCGATACCTGTCCACGGCCTACATCCACTGCTTTCGCAACACACCGCTGCTGGTGCAGCTTTTTCTCTGGTACTTCGTGGTGCCGGAGCTGCTGCCCGTCGAATGGGGCAATGCACTCAAGCAGATGAACCCGACCACGAACCAGTTCCTCACCGTGCTGGTAGGCCTGACGCTGTACACCGCCGCGAAGGCCGCCGAGCAGGTGCGCGCGGGCATCGAGTCGGTGCCGCGCAGCCAGAAACAGGCTGCCATGGCGCTCGGACTGGGCACCACGGCGGCCTATCGCCACGTGATCCTGCCGCAGGCCTTGCGCACCGTCATTCCTCCGCTGACCTCGGACTTCCTGAACGTGTTCAAGAACTCGGCCGTCGCGCTCACCATCGGCCTCATGGAGCTGACTGGGCAGACGCGCCAGTTCAGCGAGTTCAGCGCGCATCCCTTCGAGGCCTTCATCGCGTCGACGTTGATCTACGTGGCCATCACTTATGGCGTGATCGTGCTGATGCGCCACGTCGAGCGCCGCACGCGGGTGCCTGGCCTGCTGGGAGCCGCGTGATGGGCTACGACTTCGACTGGGCCTCTCTGCAGCGCGCCTGGCCCTACCTGATGCAGGGCCTGCAGATGACCGCCTTCCTGGTGGTGGTCTCGATGGCGGCCGGCATCGCGCTGGGGACCTTGCTGGCCATCACCCGGATCTTCGCGCCGCGTCTGATCGCGGCGCTGGTGGCCGGGTATGTGAACCTGTTCCGCTCGATCCCACTGATCCTCACGATCCTGTGGATTTACTTCCTGATGCCCGTCCTGCTGCGGGCCGTGACCGGAGATGCGAACCTCGGCGTCGGGCCGATCTATGCTGCGCTCGTGGCGTTCGTGCTCGCGGAGTCGGCCTACTACTGCGAGATCATTCGCGCCGGGATCGGCAGCGTGCGCGCGGGCCAGATGCAGGCGGCGCAGTCGCTCGGCATGTCGCCGTGGCAGGCCCTGCGCCACGTGATCCTGCCGCAGGCGTTTCGCAACATGACGCCCTCGCTCATCAACCAGACCATCGCCCTGCTCAAGGACACCTCGCTGGTCTACGTGATCAGCCTGAACGACTTCCTCGGGGCGGCCAGCAAGGTGGGACAACGCGACGGGCGCGTGGTCGAGATCTACATTCTGGTCGCTGTCGTCTATCTGGTGCTGTGCACGGCAGGCGCCTGGTGGGTCACCTGGCTGCAGCGGCGCAAGGCCGCGGCTGCGATCTGAATGAACTCCATGATCGAAATCAACGACATCTCCAAGTGGTACGGCCAGTTCGCGGTGCTCACGGAATGCAGCACCCACGTTCGCGAAGGTGAGGTGGTCGGGTCGGCATGGTGTTCCAGCGCTTCGAACTCTTTCCGCATCTGAGCGTGACGGAGAACCTCGTGCTGGCGCAAGTCCAGTACTCAAGCGCTCGCGTGCGGAAGCGGTCGAGCGGGGACTGCGCATAAAAACCACCGCCCCTTCACAGACAAGCCCATCACCTCCCAAAGGAAACACATGAAATCGATCAAGACACTGGTGCTCGCCAGCACCCTGGCGTTCTCGGGCCTGGCCCTCGCACATGGCGACGAGGATCACAGTGCGTCGAGCGGACCGGTACGCAAGGAGCAAAAAGAATGGGGCATCGCGGGCGATGCGAGTGCGGCCAGGCGAACGCTGGAATTCAAGATGAATGACAGCATGCGCTTCACACCCAATCGCATCGAGGTCAAGCAGGGCGAGACCGTCAAGCTCGCCATCCACAATGAAGGAAAAGCCATGCACGAGTTCGTGATCGGCACGAAGAAGGAGCTCGACGACCATGCCGCACTCATGATGAAGTTCCCGGGCATGGCGCATTCCGAGCCCTACATGGCGCATGTCGCTCCAGGCAAGACCGGCGAGATTGTCTGGACCTTCAATCGTGCGGGAGAATTTGATTTCGCCTGCCTCATCGCGGGGCACTATCAAGCAGGCATGGTCGGCAAGGTCAAAGTGGCGGCCGCCGCAGGATCTTGAGGGCGACGCCGGGGGACACGCCGTGGTGAGAAACGCTACTCCACCTTCACCGTCCGCAGTCGGAGCGCGTTGCCGATCACGCTGACCGACGACAGCGCCATCGCCGCAGCGGCAACGACCGGCGACAGGAGCACGCCGAAGAAGGGGTAGAGCACCCCTGCCGCAAGCGGGATGCCGGCCACGTTGTAGGCGAACGAGAGGAACAGGTTCTGGCGGATGTTGCGCATGACGGCGTGCGACAGCGCCCTCGCGCGAACGATGCCCATCAGGTCGCCCTTGAGCAGCGTGATGCCAGCGCTTTCCATCGCCACGTCGGTGCCGGTGCCCATCGCGATGCCGACCGTGGCGGCGGCAAGCGCTGGCGAGTCGTTGACGCCGTCGCCGCCCATGGCCACGACCCGGCCCTCTTTCATCAGGCGCTGCACGACCGCGACCTTGTCCTCGGGGAACACCTCGGCAACGACTTCGTCGATGCCCAACTGTTTGCCCACAGCTTCTGCCGTTGTCTTGCCATCGCCCGTGAGCATGACGATGCGAATACCTGCAGCCTTCAGCAGCTGAAGCGCCTGGGGCGTCGTGGCCTTGATGGGGTCGGCGATTGCGACGAAGCCGGCGAGCTTGCCATTGACGCCGACGAAGATGACGGTGGCCGCCTTGGCGCGCTGCTCTTCCGCAGCCTGGTTCAATGGCGCCGATTCGATGCCGCTCTCGGTCAGGAACTTCGCGCTGCCCGAGACCACCTGCTGTCCGTCGACCGTGCCGACCACACCCTTGCCGACGGGCGAGTCGAAGTCCGTGACGGCGGACAGGTTCAACTTTCCCTCCTGCGCCGCGTTCACGATGGCCAGGGCCAACGGGTGTTCACTGGCCCGCTCGACGCTCGCGAGCTTCTGCAGCACGTCGTCCTTGCTGAAGCCCTCGGTCGGTTCGACGTGGACCACTTTCGGCCGACCCTCGGTCAGCGTCCCGGTCTTGTCGAGCACCAGCGTGTCGACTTTTTCCATGCGCTCGAGTGCTTCCGCATCGCGGACAAGCACGCCGTGCTGCGCGCCCTTGCCGACCCCGACCATGATGGACATCGGCGTGGCCAGGCCCAGCGCACACGGACAGGCAATGATGAGAACGGCGACCGCCGTGATGAGGGCGTAGCTGAACGCCGGCGGGGGGCCCCACGCCAGCCAGACGCCGAACGTGATGACCGCGATCAGGATGACGATCGGCACGAACCAGCCCGCGACCTGGTCGGCCATGCGCTGGATGGGCGCACGGCTGCGCTGGGCCGCCGCCACCATGTGAACGATTTGCGAGAGCAGCGTATCCGCGCCGACCTTCTCGGCGCGCATCACGAAGCCCCCGGTCTGGTTGAGCGTTCCGGCAGTCACCTTGGAGCCGACCGCTTTTGCTACGGGAATGGGTTCGCCCGTGACCATCGACTCATCGACGTTGCCCTTGCCGTCGGTGAGTTCGCCGTCGACCGGGACCTTCTCGCCAGGTCGCACGCGCAGGAGGTCACCGACCTGGATGGCATCGACCTGAACGGTTTCGTCCGAACCATCGGCCTTCACCTTGATCGCGGTCTTCGGCGCAAGCCCGAGCAGGGCCTTGATGGCCCCGGACGTCTTCTCGCGCGCTCGAAGCTCGAGCACCTGGCCCAGCAGCACCAACACCGTGATCACTGCCGCAGCCTCGAAGTAGACCTGAACGGCACCGCCTTGCAGCCGAAGTTCAGCCGGAAACAGCCCGGGCGCGACGGTCCCGACGATGCTGTAGATCCAGGCCGCTCCGGTGCCCAACGCGATGAGCGAGAACATGTTCAGGCTTCGGTTCCTCACCGATGCCACAGCACGCACGAAGAAGGGCCAACCTGCCCACAGCACGACCGGTGTTCCCAGCAGCAGTTGCACCCAGTTCGAGGGCTGCTGAGCGATGAGGTGGTGGATATCGAAGAGGTGTCCGCCCATCTCCAGGGCAAAGACCGGCACCGCGAGCGCCATGCCGACCCAAAACCGCTTCGTCATGTCCCGCAGCTCGGGGCTCTCGCCCTGCTCTGCCGTCGCCAGCACCGGCTCGAGCGTCATCCCGCAAATCGGGCAGTTGCCCGGACCCATCTGACGCACCTGAGGGTGCATCGGGCAGGTGTACTCGACCTGACCCTGGTCGCCCTCGGCCGCCGGCTTGGCGGCAGCGTGCGCATGGGCGTGGTGGCCGTGGCCATGGTGGGCATCGTCCATCACGGTGCCGTCTGGCATGACGTGCTGGCCTTCGTGAGGTCGTCCGTCCGACACCGGTTTTGTCGGGGGCGGGCGGATGGGGTCATGGGTCGTTACGTTGCTGGGTCGCATCGCGCTCTCCTGTTGTTGTGGCTAGTTTCAACCTTCCCATGGTTGGAAGGTCAAGAGGCGCTACCGAAACGCCAATACCGAGGCAATCCAGAGGCCGCCACCGGCCAGAAATGCCCAGCACAACCAGAACAGCAACCGCTCCCACCAGGCCGGTGGACTTTCGCGGCCTTCGAGCCGGTACTTCAGTGTCATCCCTGCTCCATGGACCAGCAGACCCACGCCGAGCAATGGGACAGCGCAGGGCCGAATGGCCTCTGGGGCAATGAGCGCCAAACCGGCGCCCAAAACCATGGCGCCGAGACCGGAAGCGAGCTCAGCGCCCCGTGTGGCTGTTGACCGGCCGGGCACGGTCGTCTTTCGAGAAATGCGGAATGAACCGTGGCGTGGCAGCCGCGTAATCGCGCCACGCGTCGCCGAATGCGGCTTCCGAGTCGCGCTCCTCGGAGATGGCCAACCGCACATACATCGCCACGAGCACCGGGAACATCGCCATCGTCAGGAGTGTCGGCCATTGCAGCAGGAAGCCGAACATGATGAGCACGAAGCCGATGTACTGCGAATGGCGCACCAGTCGGTACGGTCCCGCGGTCGCAAGCGCATGACGCTTTTGGGCATGATAGAGCACGTACCAGGCCTTCGAGAGCAGCATGAAACCAGCGAAGAGCACGACGATGCTCAGGATGTGGAGTACACCGAGGTGCGGATTGCCATGCCGACCGGTCAGCAGCCACCATAGGTGACTGGCGTCGTGACCGAACAGGTTGACACCCGGAAACTTCGAGCCCAGCCAGCCCGACAGCAGGTAGATGGTCAGCGGGAAGCCGTACATCTCCGCGAACAGCGCGACGATGAACCCGGAGTAGGCGCCGAAGCTGCGCCAGTCGCGCAGGGTCGTCGGCTTGAAGAAGCTGTAGGCGAACCCGACGAAGATGGCCGAGTTGAGAACCCCCAGGCCCCACAGGCCGTAGTCATTGTCTGGGGTGTTCATCGTCAGCCTTTCTTGAGTGGCTGCCGTGGTGGTGGCCATGGTGCATGAAGAGGTGCATCAGCGGGCACGCCAGCAGAAGTGCGAACGGCAAGACGCCCAATACATGGGCGCGGTGTTCGGTGAACAGAAGAAAACCGCCGACTGCCGCGACGACGAGCAGCACAACGCCCCCGCGTGAGCGCCAGAACGGGGGTGGTTCGTAGTTCATATCGTCCATGGCCTTGCTCCTCGCGGTCGACGGCTACTTGGTCGCTGGCGGCTTCATCCCGTCGCGGTCCATCATCATCTGCATCATCATTTCCATCATGTCCATGCGCTTGCCCATCATCTCGGGAGACATGCGCGCGCCGCCTTTGCCGTCGGGAGCGTTCATTTGGCCCATCATCGCCATGCCGTCCTGCATGGCCTTCATGTGTTCGCCCATCAACGCCTGGCGTTCGTCCGGCGTCTTCGCGTCCATCATCTTTTGGTGCATCGCCTGCATGGACTTCATCTGCATCTCCATCTGCGCAGGTGGTACTTTGGGCGCCTTCGACGTTCCAGACGTTGGCGCTACCGCGTTCGCAGGGTGATGGGCACCATGGTCCTGCGCGGATTGCGCCAGTGCGCCGCTCGAAAGCGCCGCGGTGATGGTGAGAAGAAGAATTGAGCGCATAGAGGGCCTCCGGCTTGTTAACCAAGTTTCGGGACACCCAGCGCTCCGCAGCTTGCGCTAGGTCAAGGCAGAAGGCTCGCGGCGCGCCTGGATTGGCTGAGAGGCATCTCCAACCTCCAAGGAGAATTCATGAACCACACGTCGCCTTCGATTCAGGAAAGCGGCGCACCGTCGACCGCGCTTCGCACAGGAGTGGCGCTGGCCACCACCGTCGCGGTTTTCTATGCCCTGTGCACCCTGGCCTGGGTCGCTGCACCCGGCCCGTTTCTGAGCTTCATGAACAGCCTGTTCCATGGCATGGACTTCTCCGTCCTCAGTCGGCCCGCGCCCTTTTCGGTGCGCGGCTTTGTCGAAGCCTTGCTCGTGATGAGCCTGTGGGCGTTCCTGGCGGGCTCTTTCTTTGGATGGCTGCGCCCGCGTCTCGCCACTCTCCGATGCCGGGGCAGGAACGCATGCAAGCCCCACCGCTGCGGGAGGGCACGTAGGCACCGGTTCGCAAGCGACCGGCCGTTGTCGCCATCAGGGTTGGCTTGGGTCCGTTCCAATGCGACGGGCTCCTTCAAGCCGTGTCCCCTTCAGGCCGCCTTTCGCATCGTCGTGCAAACGCGGTTCCGCCCCCCCATCTTGGCCTCGTACAGCGCCTTGTCGGCTGCCTGGATCAACGCCTTCGGCGGCCCCTTGGTGATTGCGGGGCTGAGCGCATCCACGCCGGCACTCAGCGTCACGAACCCGTCTGGCGTACCGGCGTGCACGATTTCCAGGCCACGAACTGCACTGCGGATTCTTTCCGCCAGGATGACGGCGCCAGCCACATCGGTATGCGGCAACAACACCGCGAGTTCTTCTCCGCCATAGCGGGCCGCGAGATCTCCCGGACGGCGCGAAGCGAGGCTGGCGATCGTGCGGCTGATCGTCTGCAGGCACTCGTCGCCGGCCGCATGTCCATAGATGTCGTTGTACTGCTTGAAGCAATCGACATCGATCATGATGAGCGCCAGGGTGCTCGCATCGCGCATGGCCCGGCTGAATTCGCTGTCGAGCGTCACGTCGAACTGGCGGCGATTTGCCAACCCGGTAAGGCCGTCCTCCATGGCGAGCGTATTCAAGGTCTTGTTGAGCGTTTCCAGCGCGTCGCGCGCCCGCCGCAGTTCGGCCTCGCTCTTGTTTCGCAGTTCCATCTGCTTCACCAGCCGCCATCCGACGAAGCCGACGATCGACGTCATGAGAATGATGCCCGCCGTATGCCAGAGCGTGTCCTGCCACCATGCGGCCAGGATCTCATCCTTCGAAAGTGCTGCAGTAACGAACAGCGGATAGTTGTCGAGACGCCGAAAGCTGTTCAGGCGCGTGACGCCGTCCTGCGCTGATAAGACTTCGGTCGTTCCTACCGGACCTTGTGCAAGGTATGCGCGGAAGAGCCCGGTCTCCCGCATGTTCCGTCCGACCACGTCCGCGCTGTACGGCCGGCGAATCATCATGGTCCCGGTTTCGAGGACCAGCCCGATCGCGCCGGCACGGCCTATGTCGAGGCTGTCGTAGAACTTCATGAAGAAGTCGATATCGATCGACGCAAGCACCACGCCGGCGAAGCTGCCATCCGCATTGTTGATGCGCCGGGAAACGGGAACGAGCAGCTTTCCGTTGGTTCGGCTTTGCACCGGAATGCCGATGTGCGGCCCCCGCTCTTCGTGCTCTCGATGAAATAGAAAGTATTCCCGGCTCGCATTGTTCAGGTTCGGGTTCTGCGACGACGTCTGCCTGGAGTTTGCGACCCAGTTTCCATCCTTGTCGTAGATGTGAATCGCATCGAGCTGAGGGAGTTCGGCCACCTGCATGGCAAGCACCTTGCGAAGCCGTTCGACGGCCGCCGGCTCCGTGCCGTCGTGTTCGACGCGCTCGACGATGCCGACCAGCGCCGTATCGGCCTGCTTGACCGTGTCTTCCGCCTGCTGTGCCATTGCACGCGCGAGATTCGACGCCGCGACGCCCATCTGCTGGAGCAGGACCGTGCGCGCGTGCCAGCTGTTCCAGCAGTCGAGCACCACGAGGGTGAGGCAAACCACGGCCACGAAAGCCGTCGTCCGGAAGGTGATGGATGGCCGGCGAAACACTATGTGTCTTCGGAGCAATGACGTCTGGAGCTCATACCCGACTTTGGCACATCCTTGGTTGAATTGGCCACTATCACCAGCCATTGGGCCCCGTTCGGGCAGGCAAGCGGGGACCGCCAGCAGCTGATCGCGCAGCCAAGATAGCCTTGCCGCAGACAAAAATCTCCGGGATTAACCCTCGCCAGGGCCCGTCGGAGTGCCCTCTCTGCGCCCTCTGGAATCAATGGCGGCGAAGGGCTCGATAGCCTCGCCCGTCTCCACGTAGTTAAGTTCAATGGGGTGGACGACGGCTGCTGCGGCCTCGCCGTCGAATTTCACCAGCAGGTACTCGCCGCTCGCGCCGGAGATGATCCCGAAACGGCCATTGAGCTCGACCCTGCTGCCGCGCCGCGCCGGCACCTTGAAGCGCATTCGAATGTAGGGAAGACCTACGCGGAAATACTCGACCATGTGAACTCCCAGTCTTGTTGTCGGTTCGACGGGGAAGCACGCTGCAGGCCCGTGCGGACCTGCGCAAACTCCCTGGCAGTCATCTCACCGCCACCCCTTGGGAGGACGTGTCAGCCAAGGCCGCTCCTCGATGACAGCCGCCGGATGTTCAGATGGTGGAGCGCTCAAATGACAAGCCGAAGAAGCCGCTGGGAACGGCATCGCCGGAACACTACGCCCCTTCGCGCAACAGGCCTTCGCAGCTTGATGCGGAATCGGCGATGCTCAGGGCATGCCCACTGCAAATTCACGGCCGCCACCGCGCTTCGGATGGCGCGTCGCCGCGCTGATCTACACGGTCACCGGCGTCGCGTGTGTTCTGGCCTGCGCCGCCGTGCCCGAGAGCGAGGCGGGCCTGCTCGCCGCCGTCTTGGGCGGGCTGCCATGGTCGATGAGCTTGCTGACGCTGGACCTGTCGCCCGGCGTGGCGAACACGGCGCTGATGCTGCTGGCCGGCAGTTGGGCGATCAATGCCGCGCTGCTCTGGTGGCTGGCGCTGCGCCGGCCAACGCACCACGGACCATCGCATCCGGCGTAGGGGCATTTCCGTCTCCGGCGTCCTGCGCCAGGCAGGCATTCAGTGCGATCATTCGCGCGCGAAATGCTGGCTCATTTTTCTCGCCCCCTCCCCTTCAAAGGCTTTTCCCGATGCCCCAAGACCCGCTGCAAGTCAACGCGCCCCTCATCGGCGTTCCCGGCGGCCGCCACCTGCTCGACACGCCCGCCCTGCTGATCGACCTGCCCGCAATGACGCGCAACATCGAACGCATGGCCGCCTTCGCCAAGGCGCGCGGCATCAACCTGCGACCGCATGTGAAGACGCACAAGTCGGTCGAGATCGCGCGGCGGCAGGTTGCAGCGGGCGCCATCGGCGTGAGCTGCGTCACGCTGGGCGAGGCGGAGGTGATGGTCCAGGGCGGCATTCCGGGCGTGCTCATCACCTCGCCCGCCGTCACGCCGAGCAAGATCTCGCGGCTCATCAAGCTGGCGCAGCGTGCGCGCCCGGGCGACGTGATGGTGGTGGTCGACAACCCGCAGAACCTGGCCGACCTGGCGCGTGCGGCGAGCGAACTCACGCACCCGCTCGACGTGCTGGTGGATTACGGCGCGGGCTACAACCGCACCGGCGCAGCCACACAGGCGAAAATGCTCGAACTCGCGGCACTGGTGGCCGCCGAGCCGCGCCTGCGGCTGCGCGGGCTGCAGTCTTATGCGGGCAACCTGCAGCACATCGTGTCGCGCGAGGAGCGCGGCACGGCGGCGGCCGGCCTTCGCGAAACGGTGGCGGACATCGTCGCGGCGGCGAAGCGCCAGGGCCTGCACTTCGACATCGTGACCGGTGCAGGCACCGGCACGCACGATCTCGATTCGCAGGAGAACGCGTTCACCGAACTGCAGGCGGGCTCGTATGTGTTCATGGATGCCGAGTACACGCAGGTGCTCGCCAACGACGGGCAACCGTCGCCCTTCGAGGTTTCGCTGTTCGTGCAGACGGCAGTGGTCAGCACGAACGCGACCGGCTGGGTGACGGTGGACGGCGGCACCAAGTGCTTCTCGACCGACAGCGGCGTGCCGCTGGTGGCCAAAGGCGCCGACGCCGCGAGCCGCTATGCCTTCTTCGGCGACGAGCACGGCAAGTTGATACCGCCCCAGGGCTCGCAGGCGCAGCGGCCCGCGCTGGGTGCGCGCGTGGAGTTCGTCACGCCGCATTGCGACCCGACGGTCAACCTGCATGACGCGTATCACGTGGTCGAAGGCGGCACGCTTGTCGCCATCTGGCCGGTGGACGCGCGCGGCAGGCGATAGGCGTCCTGGGGGCCGACCGCAGCGGCGTCAGACGCGCGGAAGCGCCGCAAGGAAGGTGGACACGACGATCGCGGCGGCGCGGTCGAGCTGCAGGATGTCTCCCACATCGAAAGCGTGCGGCGCTGTGCGTCCACTCGAACCGAGTGGCTTGCGGATCTCGACAAGAACTTCAGCCGCCAATTCGCGGTCGCTGCGCGGCCCGCCGTCGGGATGCATCACCCATTTATCGACTTGATCGAATGGAATGCTGCGGAAGACCCCCACGATGGGGATGTACTTGTAGCGATCCTCGCCCACCAGGATGGGCACGCTGAGGTTGCAAAAAAACGTGGTCGTCGACATGCAGGATCGCCGTCGCTAAGCAAAGCGTTCAATTGTTAATTAGTGCGCTGTCAACAACCACCCTCTGCGTAGCCATCAGAGGGGAAGACGTGACCTTCTGCACACAAACTACCTCCATTCTCTCTTCTCCTCCCCTTAAAACAACTACTTTATTCTTACACAAGGGCGCCGAAAAAAGCACTCGTGTGTTTTCGGCGGTTTGAACGCGACTTGAGGGTCGCCCACGGGCAGCGGCAGGCGCGAAAGCTGGGGGATACGAGGTTGCGCGAAGTTCGGCACCCTCCGGGCTGGGGGATTACCCGGCCGCCCGGACGTGGGACGGCGCAGCGACCAGCCCCTGCATCAGGGCCGCAGGCCAGATGTGGATCAGGCCGGAATACTGAATCGCGGCATGCGCCGCTCGATGTTGGCCTTGACGGCCTCAAGCTGGTTCGGGCTGCCGATCAGGGCCTTCTGCTCGACCGATTCGGCCACCAGCAGTTCGGCTGCGCTCTGCGAGGCCGACGCATTGAGCAGCCGCTTGCCGGCACGGATCGCATCGGGGCTCTTGCCTGCGATCTCGTGCGCCATCTGCAGCGCCTCGGCCAGCGGATCGACCGCAATGCGGGTGGCGAAGCCGATCCGAAGAGCCTCCTCGCCGGAGAAGACGCGGCCCGTGAAGGTGAGTTCGCGCACCACGTCGCTGCGGGCGAGCTCACGCATCAGCACCATGCCGGCCATGTCGGGCACCAGGCCCCACTTGATTTCCATCACCGAGAGCCTGGTGTCGGGCGCCACGATGCGGATGTCCGCGCCCAGCGCCACCTGCAGCCCACCGCCGAAGGCCACGCCATGCACGGCCGCAATGACCGGCACCGGCACCTCGCGCCAGACCATCGCCACCTGCTGCGCGGCGTTCGAGATGCCATGCGTGCGCGCCAGCAGGTCGGCGCCGGCCGCGCCCTCGCCCAGCACATCGGAGCCCGGGCCCTGCTGCATGCGCTCGAAAGACGCCATGTCCAGTCCCGCGCAGAAGGCCTTGCCGCGGCCCGAGATCACCACAGCCCGCACTGCCTTGTCCTCACGCAACGCCTCGCCGGCTTCGATGAGTGCATCGAACATCGCGGGGTCGAGCGCGTTCATCTTGTCGGCGCGCGCGAGCTGCAGTTCCACCACGCCGTCGGCGTGGCGGGTCGTTTCGATGCGGTCGATCATTCGATGTCTCCGGAATGGGTCCTGCGCCAGTATCGCCGGGCCTGGCACTCGGCGATGATGGCGCCTGTCGCCTGCACAACACCCTCTGCCATGTCTCTGGACCGCCGCCACTTTCTCATTCAATCGGGTTCGGCCGCCGCCGTGGTGGCGCTGTTCGGCCAGGGCTGTGCCGCCCCTTCCCCGTCCGCGCCCCATGGCGACGTGCTGGGCTTCGCCGGCGTGCCGGCTTCCTTGCACGACGGCGTCGTGGTGCCGCCCGGGTACGAGTGGCAACTGCTCTACCCCTGGGGCACGCCCACCGGCATCGCGGGGCGGATGCCGGCCTTCGCGCCCGATGCCGGGAACAGTGCCGACGACCAGGCGGTGCAGGCCGGCATGCACCATGACGGCATGCACTTCTTCGCGCTCGACGCGAGCGGCGAGCGCGGCCTGCTGGTGATGAACCACGAATACACCGACGAGCAGCTGCTGCATACCGACGGCGTGAAGGTATGGACCGCCGAGAAGGTGCGCAAGTCGCTGCACGCGATGGGGGTCTCGGTGATCGAGATCCGGCGCAGCGCACAGGGTTGGCAGCAGGTGCAGCCCTCGCCCTTCGCGCGCCGCGTGCACGGCAACACGCCGATGCGCATCACTGGTCCGGCCGCAGGAACGCCGCTGATGCGCACCGCCGCCAACCCGGCGGGCGATGCGGTGTCCGGCACTTTTGCCAACTGCGCCATGGGCGTCACGCCGTGGGGCACGTACCTCACGTGCGAGGAAAACTTCCATGGCTACTTCGGCGGGCCGAAGGAGGCCGCCCAGGACGCGACGGCTGCCCAGCGCCGCTACGGCACGGTGGCCGGCTCGCAATGGGTGGAGTACTGGCGCTACGACGAGCGCTTCGACCTGAGCCGGCATCCGAACGAGCCGCACCGCTTCGGCTGGGTGGTCGAGATCGATCCCTTCGACCCGGCCGCCGAGCCCATCAAGCGCACCGCGCTCGGCCGCAAGCGGCAGGAAAGCGCCACCTGCACGGTCGCCAAGGACGGCCGTCTGGTCGTCTACATGGGCGACGACTCGCGCTTCGAATACATCTACAAGTTCGTCAGCCGGGAGAAGGTGCGCCCCGGCACCGACGCCGCCGCACGCGCCGCCAACCGCCACCTGCTCGACGATGGCAGGCTCTACGTGGCGCGCTACGACACCGGCGGCCGCGGCCGCTGGCTCGAGCTTACGCACGGCCGCGATGGGCTCGATGCGGCGAACGGCTTCGCCGACCAGGCCGAGGTGCTGATCCACGCCCGGCTGGCAGGCGACGTCGTTGGTGGCACGAAGATGGACCGGCCCGAATGGATCGCGGTGCACCCTCAGTCGGGCGAGGTCTACGTGACCCTCACCAACAACAGCCAGCGCGGCGACGCCGGCAAGCCCGGGCCCGACGCAGCCAACCCACGCGCCAACAACCTGTTCGGCGGCATCCTGCGCTGGCGCGAAGACGGTGGCGACGCTGCCAGCACCGGCTTCGCCTGGGACCATTTCGCGCTCGCGGGCGATCCCGCGCAGTCCGGCAGCGGCGCGCGCTATCCATCGAACGAGGCCGACATGTTCGGCGCCCCCGACGGCCTGCACTTCGACAAGGGCGGCCTGCTGTGGATCCAGACCGATCTGAGCGGCCAGGTGCTGGGCAGGCCGCCCTACACCTCTCTGGGCAACAACCAGATGCTGTGCGCCGACCCGGCATCGGGGCGCATCAAGCGCTTTCTCACCGGACCAAACGGCTGCGAGATCACCGGCTGCGTGGTCACGCCCGACCGGCGCACGCTGTTCGTCAACATCCAGCATCCGGGCGAGGCGCGCGACGACGGCGACACGAAACCCAACAGCGCCTGGCCCGACGGCACGGAGCCGGGCAGCGCGCGGCCGCGCTCCGCGACGCTGGCGATTCGCCGGCGCGACGGCGGTATCGTCGGCACCTGAGACAAACAGAGAAAAGGGAAACCCCCATGAGCATCCGCATCGTCCGTCTCGGCACCCCGCGCGCGCCCGACGAGGGCCTGCGCGTAGGCACCGTGCGCCGTCCGCCGCGCGGCGTTCCGAAGACCGAGTTCGCATCGCAGGACTGGTACGACGTGTGGTACCCGAACCTCGCGCCCTCCGTCGAGACGATGAAGCAGGCGCAGGAAGCCCAGAAAGCCGACTCACCCGCGCAGTGGAACGCCTTCGTGCGCAAGTTCAAGGCCGAGATGGCCGAGCCCGACGCGAGCCGCAGCCTCGACCTGCTGGCCGCGCTGTCTCACAGCACTTCGCTTTCGGTGGGCTGCTACTGCGAGGACGAATCGCACTGCCACCGCTCCGTGCTGCGCAGCCTGCTGGCCGAACGCGGCGCGGACATCGCGGACTGAGCCGGTCGACGCACACCCCGCGAGCGAGGCTTCAGCGCTGCGCCTTGTCCTTCTGGTTCTGCGCCTCGATGCGTTCGCGCGCGGCCTGCCAGTCGGCGTCGCTCCACTGGCGCAGCTCGTAGAAGTTGCCACCGGTGGCCAGCGCGTTGCCGCCGTCCATCATGATGCTCTGGCCCGTGAGCCAGTCGCACTGCCCGGGCGCCATCAGGAAGGACGCGAGGTTCTGCAGTTCGCTCATGCGGCCGGTGCGTGCCATCGGGTTGTGCTGCTTGCTGCGCGCGCCGGGCTCCTCGCCTGGGTTCAGGCGCTTGCTCATGCCTTCGGTCGGAATCTCGCCGGGGCCGACGGCGTTCAGGCGGATGCCATGCCGCGCCCACTCCACCGCAAGCGACTTGGTCATGACCTCGATGCCGGCCTTGCTCATGGCCGAGGGCACGACGTAGGGGCTGCCGTTGTCCACCCAGGTGACGATGATGCTCATCACGCTGCGGAAGGCATCGCCCGGCTTCCACTCGCCCGACTTGGCCTGCGCCACCCAGCGCTTGCCCACCGCCTGCGTCACGTAGAAGCTGCCGTGGAACACGATGTTGGCGATGGCGTCGAAGGCGCGCGGCGAGAGATTCTCGGTCGGCGAGACGAAGTTGCCCGCCGCGTTGTTGACGAGCCCCGTGAGGCCGCCACTCTGGAACAGGCTCTCGACCATCTCGTCGACCTGCTGCGCGATGCGGATGTCGACGCCGAAGGTGTCGATGCGCCTGTCCGGGAACTGCTGTCGCCACTCGGCCGCGGTCTCGTCGCAGACCGACTGGCGCCGGCCGCAGATGGCCACGTCGGCGCCCAGGCCCAGGAAGCGCTCGGCCATCGCACGGCCGAGGCCCGTGCCGCCGCCGGTCACGAGGATGCGCCGGCCGCTCATGAGGGAAGCTTCAAACATGGTTCGTCTCCTTGTCATTGAGGCAGCGGCAAGGGAGGTGGCTGCCACTCGCGGATGCTACGCGCGAGACGCGGCGTCGGCTTGCGGGAAGTGGCTTCGGGTGCCGGGGTGAGAATGCGCGGAACGAGTTTCCCGGAGACAAGACGCCGATGCCGAGTTCCGCCAGCCCCGCCAACGACCATGCCGCGACGCTCGAGGGCGTGCGCGTCGTGAGCGTCGCGCTCAACCTCCCCGGCCCCGCCGCGCTGCTGCGCTGCCGTGAAATGGGCGCCACCTGCCTCAAGCTGGAGCCGCCGGGCGGCGATCCGATGGGGCTCTACAACCGGCCCGCGTATGCGGCGCTGCATGCGGGCATCGAGATCCGCACCGTCGATCTCAAGACCGAGGCCGGGCAGCAGCTGCTGCACGCCGAACTCGCGGCGACCGACGTGCTGCTCACCTCGTTCCGCCCTTTCGCGCTCGGCAAGCTCGGGCTCGACTGGGCCACGCTGCATGCGCGTCATCCGGCCCTGTCGCAGGTGGCCATCGTCGGCGCGCCGGGCGAGCGCGCCGAGGAACCGGGCCACGACCTGACCTACCTCGCCGAAAGCGGGCTCGTCACCGGCACCGAGCTGCCGCCGACGCTTTATGCCGACATGGGCGGTGCCCTGCTCGCAAGCGAGGCTGTGCTGAAGGCCATGCTGCGGCGGTCCCGCAAGGCCGGCGGCGCGTATTTCGAGGTGGCGCTGAACGCCTCGGCCGACTGGCTCGCCCTGCCCCGCACCTGGGGCCTCACGCAGCCCTCGGGCATGGTCGGCGGCGCGCACGCCGGCTACCGCGTCTACCCCTGCGCCGACGGCCGCGTGGCCGTGGCCGCGCTGGAGCCGCATTTCGCGGCCCGGCTATGCGAGGCGGCTGCAATCGCTTCGCGCGACATGACTGCGCCGGCCACGCACGAGGCGCTGGCCGCGTGGCTCGCGACCCGCACGCGCGCCGAACTCGAAGCCATGAGCCGCACGCGCGACGTGCCGCTGCTCACGATGGCCAGCTGATTCAGCGCGCCGCGCCGTCGCGCTGCCGGTCTTCGCGCTTCAGTGCGAGATAGGTATCGAGGTCCACTTCGTGCAGCTGGCGCGGGTACTGCTCCACCGCTGCGAACCAGCGGCGCTGGCGGCGCTCGGCCTGGTCGGGGCCCGGCGCGGCGAGGTAGGCGTCGAGCGTAAGGAAGTAGCGCATCGCGTTGCGCTCCACCAGCCCGCGCAGGCCGCGGATGTATTCAGGCTGCCCTTCCGGCGTCTTGCCCACCACAGTGAAGCCGACCTTGTCGCTGCCGAAAGTCGCCAGGTAGGCCATGGTGCCCAGCCGCACCATCGCGTTGTGGTCGTAGCTGTAGCTGAAATGCAGGAAGCTCTTGCGCTCGTCGAGCGCCACGGCCTGCAGCGTGACACGGTAATTGCTGGTGCCCAGCGGGCCGCTCTCGGCCATGAGTTCGACCGACATGTACTCGGGCGTGGCGTTGGTGACCCGGTAGACGAACGGCAGCTCGAAGGCCTGGTCGATCGGCTTGTCGTAGCGACGCACCACATAGAGCGTGAGCATTTCGCTGCCTTGCGGGCCGCTGGCCGTGCGGCAGCGCCGGTTGTTGATGTGCAGGGTCAGCACGCCGCACCAGTGGGCCGATCCCTTGAGCGTGGCGCTGATCGCCGACAGCGGATGTTCGACCACCGCGTAGACGTCACCCTGCAGGCCGTCGGGCGTCTCCATGGAATCGAGCTGCACAGGGCGCCCGAAACTGCTGTGATCGAGCTTGTCGCTCATCCGCTGGTGCGTGGCGCGCAGCGCCTGGGCAGAAGAGTTTTCAGGTGCGGCGGCGAGCGCCTGCAGCGAGGCCGCGAGCAGCAGCGCCCCGGCCAGGGTGCGCGTCCATGAAGCCCGCGGGGAGGGAGAACTGCTCATGGACCACACCATACAGCGGACTGTCCATCTTCGCTGTCGGCCGGACCGCGCCGGCGTTCTGAAATCAGCGCGGCTTGCGGATGCTGCCGCGCACCGGGCCAGCGGCTTTGCGCGAGGCCGGCCCAGAGCCGTTGTCGCGCGGCGGCAGGCCGGTGTGCTGCGTGAGGATGCGGCCCTTCGAGGGCTTCACCGGCGTCAGCTTGACCGGTGCGGCCGTCGAGTTCTTGCGCCGCGCGCTGGTGTAACCGCCGTCGGTCAGCGGCTGCCAAGTCGGGATGAGGTGGTGCTTGCCATTGCCGATCAGGTCGGCGCGGCCCATGCTCTTGAGCGCCTCGCGCAGCAGCGGCCAGTTGTTGGCGTCGTGATACCGCAGGAAGGCCTTGTGCAGGCGGCGGCGCTTGTCGCCGCGCACGATGTCCACCGTCTCGCTCTCTCGCGTGATCTTGCGCAGCGGGTTCTTGTTGGTGTGGTACATCGTCGTCGCCGTGGCCATCGGGCTCGGGTAGAACGTTTGCACCTGGTCGGCGCGGAAGCCGTTCTTCTTGAGCCAGATCGCGAGGTTCATCATGTCCTCGTCGCTGGTGCCCGGGTGCGCGGCAATGAAGTACGGAATGAGGTACTGCTTCTTGCCAGCCTCGGCCGAGTACTTCTCGAACATCTGCTTGAACTTGTCGTAGCTGCCGATGCCGGGCTTCATCATCTTGGTGAGCGGGCCCTGTTCGGTGTGCTCGGGCGCGATCTTCAGGTAGCCGCCGACGTGGTGCTGCACCAGCTCCTTCACGTATTCGGGCGACTGCACGGCCAGGTCGTAGCGCAGGCCGGAGCCGATGAGGATCTTCTTGATGCCCTTGAGCGCACGCGCCCGGCGGTAGATCTTGATGAGCGGGTCGTGGTTGGTGTTGAGGTTCGGGCAGATGCCCGGATACACGCAGCTGGGCTTGCGGCAGGCCGACTCGATCTCGGGAGACTTGCAACCGATGCGGTACATGTTGGCCGTGGGGCCGCCCAGGTCGGAGATGGTGCCGGTGAAGCCCTTGACCGAATCGCGGATGGCCTCGACCTCCTTGATGATCGAGTCTTCCGAACGGCTCTGGATGATGCGGCCTTCGTGCTCGGTGATCGAGCAGAAGGTACAGCCGCCGAAGCAGCCGCGCATGATGTTCACGCTGAAGCGGATCATTTCCCACGCCGGGATCTTGGTCGCGCCATCGTGGCTGCCGTTCTCGTCGGCATAGCGCGGATGCGGGCTGCGCGCGTATGGCAGGTCGAACACGTGGTCCATCTCGGCCGTGGTGAGCGGAATGGGCGGCGGGTTGATCCACACGTCGCGCGCCGTGGCGCCCTCGCCGTGCGCCTGCACCAGCGCGCGGGCGTTGCCAGGGTTGGTCTCGAGGTGCAGCACGCGGTTGGCGTGGGCGTAGAGCACCGGGTCGCTGCGCACCTGCTCATACGACGGCAGGCGGATCACCGAATGGTCGCGCGGCGGAACCTTGATTTTTGCCCGCATGGCCAGCGCCGGGTTGGGCACGAAGTTCAGCGGCTTGATGGCGGGGTTAACGACCGAACCGGCAGCGGAGCCGGCAGCTTCTGCCGCCTTGGCGACGGCTTCGGCCTCGTCTTCCTTCGCGCAGGTCGCGCCGTTGGCCTTGGCCTGGTCGGACACCATCAGGTACGGATTGACATGCGCTTCGACGCGGCCGGGTTCGTCGACGCTGGTGGAGTTGATCTCGAACCAGCCTTCCGGTGTTTCGCGCCGCACGAACGCGGTACCGCGCACGTCGGTGATCTGCTGCACCGGCTCCTTGGCGGCCAGGCGGTGCGCGATCTCGACGATGGCGCGCTCGGCGTTGCCGTACAGCAGCAGGTCGCACTTCGAATCGACGACGATCGAGCGGCGCACTTTGTCCGACCAGTAGTCGTAGTGCGCGATGCGGCGCAGCGAACCTTCGATGCCGCCGAGGATGATCGGCACGTCGTTCCAGGCTTCCTTGCAGCGCTGCGAATACACGATGGCCGCGCGGTCGGGGCGCGAGCCGCCGACGTCGCCGGGCGTGTAGGCGTCGTCGCTGCGGATCTTCCGGTCGGCCGTGTAGCGGTTGATCATCGAATCCATGTTGCCGGCGGTCACGCCGAAGAACAGATTCGGCTTGCCCAGCGCCTTGAAGGGCTCTGCGCTCTGCCAATCGGGCTGGGCGATGATGCCCACACGGAAACCCTGCGCCTCCAGCATGCGGCCGATCACCGACATGCCGAAGCTGGGATGGTCGACGTAGGCGTCGCCGGTGACCACGATGATGTCGCAGCTGTCCCAGCCGAGCGCTTCCATTTCCTTGCGCGAGGTCGGCAGGAACTTCGCCGTGCCGAAACGGGCGGCCCAGTACTTGCGGTAGCTGGTCAGCGGCTTGGCGGCACGTGCAAAAAGGGAGACGTCGACGGGGGCGTTCATCGGTGGGAGTTGACAGCGCCATGGCGGCGCCGTTGTGGGCAACCTTCAATTTTAGGGTTTTCCACCATGTCTGTCGCGACAAACATCCTGTGACCCGGTCGTCGCAAGGCCTTCAATTGATTGCTTGAGTCAAATAATTTTATGACAATGGCAATCATGTCCACCCCGTCTCCAACCGTCGATCCCGCCGCCGTCAAGGCAATCCGGCAGTTCAACCGCTTCTACACGCGCCGTATCGGCGCCCTCGATCCTTACCTCGGCAGCACCATGTCCTTGACCGACGTGCGCGTGCTGTACGAGCTGGCGCACCGTGAAACGGCCGTCGCCAGCGAGATCGGCCGCGACCTCGGGCTCGATGCGGGCTACATGAGCCGCATCCTGCGCCGCTTCGAGAACGAGGGCTGGTTTTCGCGCGAGCCGCATCCGCGCGATGCGCGGCAGAGCGTGTTGCGCCTGACCGACGCCGGCCACGCCGCATTCGCGCCGCTGCAGCAGAAATCGCGCGAAGAAGCCGCCGCCCTGCTCGCCCCGCTGGCGCCGGCCCAGCGCCAGCAGCTGGTGCAGGCGATGGGCACGATGCAAGCGCTGCTCGACTCCGAGGCGCCGCCCGCGAAGCTCCAGGCGGCCGTGCTGCGCGACCCGGCGCCCGGCGACATCGGCTGGGTGGTGCAGCAGCACGGCGAAATCTATGCGCGCGAGTACGGCTGGAACGGCGAGTTCGAGGCTCTGGTGGCCGGCATCGCGAGCGAGTTCCTGCTCAAGTTCCAGCCCGAGTGGGAGCGCTGCTGGATCGCCGAACTTAACGGCGAGCGCGTAGGCGCGATCTTCGTGGTGCGCAAGTCGGCCACGGTGGCGCAGCTGCGCATGCTGATCCTGGCGCCCGCCGCGCGCGGGCTGGGCCTGGGCGGCAAGCTGGTGGACGAGTGCATCACCTTCGCGCGCCGCAAGGGCTACCGGAAGATGGTGCTGTGGACCAACAGCTGCCTGTCGGCCGCGCGCGGCATCTATGCGAAGCGCGGCTTCCAGCTCGCCAAGTCGGAGCCGCACGAGAGCTATGGCCAGCATCTCGTGGGCGAGACCTGGGAATTGAAGTTGTAGTGCCAGGAACACCGAGGAACCGGCTTTGCCGGGCCTCAGGTGTTGCCCCCGGTAGGGGGTTGGCGAAGCGACACGAAGTGCGCGCAGCCTGGGGACGAGCAACAGTTACTGCATGAACCAGCCGTGGCTCACCACCAGCGACTGGCCGGTGAGCGCATTCGTCGGGAAGCCCGCGAACAGCAACGCCACGCGCGCCACGTCTTCCGTGGTCGTGAACTCGCCATCCACCGTTTCCTTCAGCATCACGTTCTTGATGACTTCCTGCTCGCTGATGCCCAGCGTCCTGGCCTGCTCGGGAATCTGCTTCTCCACCAGCGGCGTGCGCACGAAGCCCGGGCAGATCACGTTCGCGCGCACGCCGTGCTTGGCGCCTTCTTTCGCGACAGTCTTGGCCAGCCCGATGAGGCCGTGCTTGGCCGTCACGTAGGGCGCCTTCAGCAGAGAGGCTTCCTTCGAGTGCACCGAGCCCATGTAGATCACGCTGCCGCCGCGGCCCTGCGCGTACATGTGCTTCAGGCAGGCCTTGGTGGTGAGGAAGGCCCCGTCGAGGTGAATGGCGAGCATCTTCTTCCAGTCGGCGAAGCTGAACTCTTCCACCGGGTGAACGATCTGGATGCCGGCGTTGCTGATGAGGATGTCGATGCCGCCGAAGGCCGCAGCACCCTCTTCGACCGAGGCATTGACCTGGTCTTCGTTGGTCACGTCGACACCTACGCCGATGGCCTGTGCGCCCGTGGCCTTGAGCTCGGCCGCGGTAGCGTCGGCCGCTTCCTTGTTGAGGTCGGCAATGATGATCTTCGCGCCTTCCTGTGCGAACAGGATGGCGATTTCCTTGCCGATGCCGCTGGCCGAGCCGGTGATGTAGGCGACCTTGTCCTTGAGTTGCATGGTGAGTTCCTTGGATGAGGGTTGGGAGGGAAAGAGGCTGCGGGAGTCAGGCGAGATAGTCGTGTTCGACGGTGCCCAGCGCCAGCGTCATGTCGGCGATGTAGTGCACCGCGGATTCAACCTTGCGCACCGGCAGGTCGGCCACCGGCGCCAGTGCATGGGGATGCAGTTCGAGGGAAGCCGGGCCGGCCCACGCGCCGTGCAGCGTGACGTCGACCATGTGATAGCGCACCAGCTCGCAGATGCGGGCCGTGCCGTCGACGTGCGGAATGATCTTCAGCAGGAAGTTCGGCTGCGCGATGCCCGCGAGGATGGGCCCGGGCTCGAGCGTGCGGTGCTTGAAGCCCATCGTGGCCTTGGCCACGCGCACCTTGCCATAGTCGAGCGTGCCGACCACCACGTCGGTCTCATAGTCGAGCACCGGCGAGGCCAGCTTCTTCGGAAAACCCCACAGTTCGCGCCCACCGGCAATCGGCGGATGGTCGTCGAGGTACATCGCGTGCACGTACGAGCCCTTCTCCACGCCCCTGGCGGTGCGCAGTTGCACAGGAATGACCTGGCCCGACTCGGTGTAGTCGCCAAAGCCGGTGGAGTCGGGCATGCGGATGAATTCGTACTTGACCAGCGGCTCGACCACTTCGAGCGGCTCGGGCACCACGGCGCGCAGAGCGTCCATGTCGGTGCTGTAGGTGACGACGAGAAATTCGCGCCGCGCGAACCGGTACGGGCCGGGCGGAAAAGCGGGACTGGTCAACGGCATCGCGAATGCCGTTCGTCGCACGTCTTCAATGTTCATGGACATTCCTCCTGTTGAAGTGGCAGCCAGTCTGGCGCCGGTTTCTTAGCCGCGGCTGAATCGAGGCACCTTCATCGTCATGTCGACAGGCCCGGCCGCTTGACGCGCCCCGCGCCATGTTCACCGAGGTCGAAGGTGGTCACGCCATTGACCGTGGCGTCGGCGCGCAGGGTCTCGGGGTGGGCCAGCGTGTTGCGCATGTCGCGCGCACCCGATTCCCAATGCTCTTCCACCGCGGCGCGCGAGAACTCGTAGTCCTTCGACTCCAGCTCGTAGGGCTTGTCGCGGTAGATCAGATGGAAGATGTCGATCGGCTGGTGCGTCAGTTGCGACTGCACCGCGAGCACGCTCGGGTCGTTGCGCAGGCTGACCGGCAGCTTGGAGATCAGGTCGGCAATCGCCTGCTGCAGGTTCATGTTGGCGGCCAGCGCGTCGGTGTTCATGCGGGTGCGGCTCGAGTAGGTGATGTCCTTCTGCCGCTCCATCACGCCCGCCATGGTGCGCGGCATCTCGCCACGCGCATTGAACAGGTCGACCTGCAGCACCACCAGCGGTTCGGAGCGCGGGTGCATGTCGAGCACATACTGCAGCGGCGTGTTCGACACGATGCCGCCATCCCAGTAGTCGTCGCCGTCGATGCTGACCGGTGCGAAACCCGGCGGCAGCGCGCCGCTGGCCATGATGTGCTCGGGCCCGATGCGCTGGCGCGTGTTGTCGAAGTACACCGAGTTGCCGGTGCGCACATTGACCGCGCCTACGCTGAAGCGCGCTTCGCAGGCGTTGATGCGGTCGAAGTCCACAAGCCGTTCGAGCGTGGCCTTCAGCGGCGAGGTGTCGTAGTAGCTCAGCAGCGGCGCCGCGCCGCCCATCAGGAAGGCCGGCGAGTAGCGCGGTTCGAAGAAGCCCGGAATGCCGAGCAGCGAGGCCATCGTCGCGCTGTACTGGTTCTGCGTGGCCCGGTCGCCGAGCCATGAAGGCAGGCGCTGCGAAGGACCCGAAGACACCAGGTGCCAGAACTCGCGCAGCCGGTCGACCCGGCGTTCGGGCGCATTGCCCGCGATCAGCGCCGCGTTGATGGCCCCAATGGAAACGCCGGCGATCCAGTGCGGCTGCAGTTCGGTTTCGCTGAGCGCTGCATACACGCCGGCCTGGTAGGCGCCGAGCGCGCCCCCGCCCTGCAGCACCAGCGCCTTGCGGGCGGTGCGCATGTCTTCGCGGCGCGAAGCGAATGGGTCGAGGGGTTTGGAGGCGGCACGGATTTTCTTCTTGGGTGGTGTCGTCATTCGTTCATTTGACACCAGCCCCGCGACGCCAACCTGACCAGGGCTTGCCGCCCCGGAACGATGTCACATCTTCGGCAGCATCTGTCCGCGGATCTCGCCGCCCGGGTTGGCGGCGGTGTGCACGTTGGCGTACCACTTGCCCGCAGCCAGGTCGGCGGCCTGTGCCGGCGTGAGCGTGGCCTGGCCTTCGATCGGGCTCGCCGGGTTGGCGAAGGGCAGCACCACGCCGGCATTGGCGCCGGCGGCGGCCGGGCCGTGGAAGTGCGCCATGGTGGCCGGGCCGCTCAGGCCGCTGTAGGTGATCTTGTACTTGAGCACGTTGGTGTCGCGGTTGAGCCAGGCCTCGGCCATGCCGCTGCCGCGCGTCATGTTGGGCGGGACTTCGCTGGCCGCGTTCATCGCGCCGCTGAAGCTCGCCACGTTCGACTTCGACATCATCCCGCAGCCGACCAGCGCGGCACTGGCCACCGCGGTGACGAGAGCTGCGCGCAAAAGAGTGCCATAGTTGGTCATGAGCTTGATCTCCTGAGTTATGAAAACCTCCACAGCATAGGCAGCGCCGCGGTTCTTGTCTTGTCGGCCACCACCCCGACTTTGATGGCGCCCAGGCGGCTGGAAGAGAATGCGGCGATGACTTCCACCCCCCTTCCCAGCGCCCGCGACGTGGCCGATTTCTGGCGCGAAGCCGGTCCCGGCCGCTGGTTCGCCAAGAATGATTCCTTCGACGCCGATTTCTCCGCCCGCTTCTCGCAAGCCCATCAGGCTGCAGCCCGCGGCGAGCTCGACCACTGGGCGTCCGATGCCGAAGGTGCGCTGGCCCTTCTGGTGCTGCTCGACCAGTTCCCTCGCAACACCTGGCGCGGCAATCCGCACATGCTGGCTACCGATGGCAAGGCGCTGGCCGTGGCGAAGCAGGCGGTAGCTGCGGGCTTCGACCGGCAGTGCGAGCCGGCGCTGCGCCCCTTCTTCTACCTGCCCTTCATGCACTCCGAGGTGCTGGCCGAGCAGGAGCGCTCGGTCGAACTCAACGCGGCGCTCGACGCCAACACGCAGCGCTATGCAGTGCTGCACCGCGACATCATTGCGCGCTTCGGCCGTTTTCCGCACCGCAACAGGATGCTCGGTCGCAGCAGCACGGCGGAAGAACAGCGCTTTCTCGACGAAGGCGGCTTTGCCGGCTGACGCTCAGGCGTCGTTGTGCGGAAGCGGCGCTTCGCGCGTCGGGGACGGATTCAGGTCGCCCGCGCCCTTGGTATCCTTCATCGAGCCGTAGGTGCGCGCATAGACCCAGGTGAACTCGGCTCCCAGCAGGAAGATCTGCGCCGAGTAGTACACCCACACCAGCACCACCACCAGCGAGCCCGCGGCCCCGTAGCCCGAGGCGACGCTGCTCTTGCCGATGTACAGCCCGATGAGGTGCTTGCCCACGGTGAAGAGCAGCGCAGTGACGCCTGCCCCGATCCACACGTCGTGCCACTGCACCCTGGCGCGCGGCATGATCTTGTAGATCATCGCGAAGATCACCGTCACCATCGCGAAGCTGAAGACGAAGTTGACGGCCTGCGCCGCCGCCTCCCAGGCGCCGAACACCGGCGACCACCACTTGCCCAGCGCCGCGAGTGCCGCGCTCGCCACCAGCGACACCATGAGCAGGAAGCCGATGCCCATGATCATGCCGAACGACAGCAGCCGCACGCGCAGCAGGTTGAACAGCCCCTTGTTCTTGGCGCGGGCCGGCGCGCGCCAGATGCGGTCGAGCGCATCCTGCAGCTCGCCGAAGACGGTGGTGGCGCCCACCACCAGCAACCCGACCCCGATCGCCGTCGCGACGATGCCCTCGGCCGGCTTGTTGACGGCCTGCAGCATGCCCTGCACCGCCGCCGCGCCCTGTGCACCCATGAGCCCGGCGAGCTGCGCGAAAATCTCGCCGCGCGCGGCCTCTTCCCCGAACACCAGGCCGGCGACCGAGATCACGATCAGCAGCAGCGGCGCAATCGAGAACACCGTGTAGTACGCCAGCGCCGCGCCCATGCTCGGCGCGTAGTCGTTCGACCAGGAATTGAAGGCCCGCTGGCAAAGATCGAGGAGTGCGCGCAGTTGCATGAGCATGCCGAAGTTTCTCAGTGAAGCCGCCCGGTGCCGTGTCAGTCCGTTGCTCGGCAAGTTGAAAGCCTGCCTACGATAATCGCTCCACATGCACCCGTC
The DNA here is from genome assembly GCF_047304235.1 of Variovorax sp. Varisp36. Taxonomy (NCBI): domain Bacteria; kingdom Pseudomonadati; phylum Pseudomonadota; class Betaproteobacteria; order Burkholderiales; family Comamonadaceae; genus Variovorax; species Variovorax sp. Varisp36. The sequence continues at coordinate 17,711 of NZ_JBGLYU010000007.1, read as the reverse complement.
TTCCCCCGCCGCCCAGCCCCAATCGCCACGCGACCTGTTCCTTTCATTCACCTGGCTCGCGCTGCAGGGCTTTGGCGGCGTGCTCGCCATCGTCCAGCGCGAGATGGTCGAGAAGAAGAAATGGCTCACGCCCGAGCAGTTCCTCGAAGACTGGGCCGTGGCGCAGGTGATGCCGGGGCCCAACGTGATCAACCTCGGCCTGATGATCGGCGACCGCTACTTCGGCCTGCGCGGAGCGCTCGCCGCCGTGGCGGGCATGCTGGCCATTCCGATGGTCGTCATCCTCGCGCTGGCCGTGCTGTACGCGCACTACGCCGGCAACCCTCAAGTGGCGGCGGCGCTGCGCGGCATGGGCGCGGTGTCGGGCGGACTGATTGCCGCGACCGGCATCAAGCTGGTGCCGCAGCTGCGCAAGCACCCGCTGGGCTTCGCAGCCTGCCTCGCCTTCATGGCGCTGGTGTTCGTGGCCATCGTGGTGCTCAAGATGCCGCTCGGCTGGGTGCTGCTGGTGGTGGGGGGCGTGGCCTGCGTGTGGACCTGGAAGAAAATCCCCGCATGAGCATCGCGATGCAATGGCACGACTGGCTGGCGCTGTTCGGGCAATACATGCTGCTGTCGCTGCTGTCGATCAGCGGCGCCATCACCACCGTGCCCGACATGCACCGCTACCTCGTGGCCCAGAACGGCTGGCTCACCGATGCGCAGTTCAGTTCCTCGGTCGCCATCGCACAGGCCGCACCCGGGCCCAACGTGCTGTTCGTGGCGCTGATGGGCTGGAACGTCGGCCTCAACGCGGGCGGCGGCATCGGCGCCGGGCTCCCGGCCTGGGCGCTCGGTTTCTTCGGCCTGACGGTCACCATGGTCGGCATCATGCTGCCGAGCACCACCCTCACCTACTTCGCCACGCGCTGGGGCCACCGCAACCGCACGCGGCGCGAAGTGCGCGCGTTCAAGCAGGGCATGGCACCCGTGGTCGTGGGCCTGCTGATCGCCACCGGCTGGGTGCTGGCCGCCGGCAACCATGCCGGCGATGCGCCTGCATGGCACCTGTGGCTGCTGAGCGGCGCGACCGCGCTCATCGTCTGGCGCACGCGCATCCACCTGCTTTGGCTGCTCGGCGCCGGGGCGGTCCTGGGCGCCGTGGGCTTCGTCTGACCGCTCTCATCTTTCGCATTCCTTCGTCTTACTCAGGAACACCTCGACATGTCGCAACTTCGTCCGCTCGGCCGCTCCGGCCTCCTGGTTTCCCCGCTCGCCTTCGGCGGCAACGTGTTCGGCTGGACCGTCGACGAGGCAGCGTCGTTCAAGCTGCTCGATGCCTGGCTGGACGCGGGATTCAACTTCGTCGACACCGCCGACGTCTATTCGGCCTGGGTTCCGGGCCACGTCGGCGGCGAGTCCGAGACCATCATCGGCAAATGGCTCAAGCAGAGCGGCAAGCGCAACCGCGTGGTGCTGGCCACCAAGGTCGGCAAGCCGATGGGAGAAGGCAAGTCGGGCCTGTCGCCCCAATACATCCGCGAAGCTGTCGAGGCCTCGCTCAAGCGCCTGCAGACGGACTACATCGACCTCTACCAGTCGCACGACGATGACGCCGACACGCCCCTCCAGGAGTCGCTAGGCGCCTTCGACAAGCTGATCAAGGAAGGCAAGGTGCGCGCCATCGGCGCCTCGAACTACAGCGCGCCGCGGCTGGCCGAGGCGCTCGACGTGTCGGAGCGCCTGGGCATTGCCCGCTATGAAAGCCTGCAGCCGCTCTACAACCTGTACGACCGCGCGGTGTTCGAGGACGCGCTGGAGCCGCTGTGCCTGAAGCGCGAAGTGGGCGTGATCAACTTCTACGCGCTGGCGGCCGGCTTCCTCACGGGCAAGTACCGCACCGAAGCCGATGCGGCCAAGAGCCCGCGCGGCGCCAACACCACCAGGAAATACCTCAACGAGCGCGGCCTGCGCATCCTCGACGCACTCGACAAGGTGGCCCAGCAGTACAACGCCAAGCCGGGCCAGGTCGCCATTGCGTGGCAGATCGCGCGGCCGGGCGTGACGGCGCCCATCGCCAGCGCCACCTCCATCGGCCAGCTCGAAGAGCTCGTGGTCGCGACGCAGCTGAAGCTCGACGCAGGCACCATCGAAATGCTCGATCGCGCCAGCGCCGAAACCCAACCCGCAGCCTGAACGGCCAACGGCAATGAGTGTGTTCGACTCCATCGCAGCCCCTGCGCTCGAGCACTTCGCCGACCTGCGCGTCGAGGTGGGCGTGCCGCAGGTGCTGGGCAGCAGCCAGCGCGGATTGCGCCGCGTGGTGCCGATCACCGGCGGCGAGGCCACCGGCCACGGCTGGCGGGCGCGCGTGCTGCCGGGCGGCAGCGACTTCCAGCTGATCGTGAGCGATACGCTCTCCGAGCTCGACGCGCGGTACGGCCTCGAGACCGATGCGGGTGACCTCGTCTACGTCCAGAACCACGCTGTGCGCTCGGCCTCGCCCGAGGTGATGGGCAGGCTGCTGCGCGGCGAACCGGTCGATCCGTCGCAGGTGTATTTCCGCTGCAGCCCGCGCTTCGAGACCGCGTCGCCTTCACTGCGGTGGATCAACGAGCACATGTTCACCGGGGCCGGCGTGCGCCACCCCGCCGAAGTGGTGATGCGCTTCTACACGCTGGTCTAGCCGTCCACCGGGTTCAGCGGCGTCGCAAGAATGCGCTGGTAGAAGGCCACGTCGAGCCAGCGGCCGAACTTGAAGCCGGCCTGCCGCACGGTGCCCGAATGCTCGAAACCCAGGCGCTCGTGCAGCGCGATGCTGCCAGCGTTGGCGGCGTCGATGGCGCCGACCATCACGTGCATGTCGCGCGCCATCGCCTCGGCAATGATCGCCTCCATCAGCGTGCGGCCCAAGCCTTCGCCGCGGTGCGCGCTGTCGACGTACACCGAGTGCTCCACCGTGTACTTGTAGGCGGGAAAGGCGCGGAAAGCGCCATAGCTCGCGAAGCCCAGCAGCTTGCCGCTGTCGTCCTCCGCGCCGATCACCGGGAAGCCGTTGGCGCGCTTGGCAGCGAACCACGCGACCATGTTCTCAGGCGTGCGCGGCTTGTAGTCGTACAGCGCGGTGGAGGTGGCGATGGCCTCGTTGAGGATCGCCAGTATCGCGGCGGCGTGGGCTTCCTCGCTGCAGGAGATGAGACGCATGGTTTTCCTCTTTGAAATTTCGTTCAATATAAGAGAATAATAATCTCATATGAGAAACGATCCAACGACAACCAGCGCGTCCGGCCCGGACATCGACACGCTCATCGCCGCCCGGCTGCTGGCGCTGCGGCAGGTGCAGGCGCTGAGCCTTGCGGACCTGGCCGAGCGCTCGGGGGTGAGCAAGGCCATGATCTCCAAGGTGGAGCGCGCCCAGAGCAGCCCCACGGCCGTTCTGCTGGGACGGCTGGCCGCCGGGCTTGGCGTACCGCTGGCGCAGCTTCTCACCGAGGATAAGGAGCAGCCGCAGCGGCTGCGCACTCGCGCCGAACAGGAGATCTGGCGCGACCCGAAGGCAGGCTACCTGCGCCGGCAGGTCGCCGAGCGCCGGGAGGGCGGCGTCGAACTGGTCGAGGTCGAACTGCCGCGCTCGGCACAGGTCGACTACCCGCGCTGGAGCGGCAAGCCGTACCGGCAATGCCTGTGGATGCTCGAGGGCGCCCTCCGGGTCGACTACGGCGACGAGCGCTTCGAGCTCTCGCCCGGCGACTGCCTCGACTTCGGCGTCGACCGGCCGCTGGCCTTCAAGGCGCTGGGCCGCACCGGCTGCCGCTACCTGCTGGCGGCCAGTCCGCAGTAGCGCGGGGCTCGGGCGGCGTCCGCGGGGTAGGCAAGCTCCCACATGCACAGTCGGTGCGCACCGGTGCGACGGGTGGCACGGCCCGGGATACTGCAAGCCATCGTGGCTTCCAGAGGAACGACTATGTCTTTCGTGCTCTACCTGATCGGTTTCCTGATTTTCCTGGCCGGCCTCGCCTGGGGCGCCTCCGTGGCCGGCGTACCCTCGCTCTACATCGGCATCGGCGTGGTGATCCTGCTGGGCATCGGCATCTTCAGCGCGGTGAGCCGCACACGCAGCAAGGATCCTTCCTGAGTTCACGAAGGCTTCACGCCGCACGCACAGAGGGTCGCTAACTTCGCATGCGCATCGCGGAACGCGGTGCGCATTGCTTCAAGTCGGCGGCCTCCATGCACACTTCTTCTCCCAGTTCTTCTTCCAGTTTCTTTTCTCCCCTCTTTTCGCCTGCCTCTTCGGCAGCGCCTTCGCCCCTTCCCCCGGCCGACCATGTGGGCGGCCTCAAGGTCGACCTGCTCGTGGTGGGCGCGAGCTTTGCCGGCCTCGCCTGCGCGCGGGCGGCCGCCCTCGCGGGCCTCAGCGTGCTGGTGGTGGAGAAGAAGGCCAGCGCCGGGGCCAAGCTTCACACCACGGGCATCATCGTCAAGGACGCGGTCGACAGCGTGCCCTGGCTGTCAGAGGTGCCGCCCGCGCTCGTGCGCCGGATCGAAGGGGTGCGCCTGTATGCCCCCAACATGCGCCACGTCGACCTTCACGCACCAGGCTACTGGTTCTGGGCCACCGACGCGCCAGCGCTGCTCGACTGGATGGTGGGTTCGGCGCGCGACTGCGGCGTCGACGTGCGGCTGGGCACGCTGTTCGAGCAGGCACTGTGGGTCAACGGACACTGGGAAGTGCCGGTGACGCAGGGACCCTGCATCACGGCCACCTACCTCGTGGGCGCCGACGGGCCCCATTCGCGCGTTGCCAAGACGCTGGGACTGTCACGCAACACGCGCTTCCTCTACGGCATCGAGCATGAATACCAGGGCGCGCTGATGGCTCCGGGCCTGCTGCATTGCTTCATCGACCGCAGGCTCGCGCCCGGCTACATCGGCTGGGCGCTCCAGGGCGTGGGCGTCAGCCAGATCGGACTGGCGCGCCGCGTGGAGCGCCACCATGCCGGGGCGCTGAGGCTCGACCCCCTGCTGCGCAAGATCGCGCCGGTGGTCGCGCCCGGCGATGCGCCGCCGGTCGCGGTGCGCGCGGGCATGATCCCGTGCGGCGGCGTGCTGCCGGTGGTGGCGCGGGAACGGGCGCTGCTGGTGGGCGATGCGGCCGGCATGGTGTCGCCGGTAACGGCAGGCGGCATCCACACGGCGCTGCTGCACGGCCAGCGCGCGGGCGAGGCTGTTGCGCGCTTCGTGCGCCGCGAGGCCGGCGATCCCGCCACGTGGTTCGTGCGCAGCTACCCCGGCTTTCGCCTCAAGCGCACGCTGCGCTGGGCCTTCGACCACTTCCAGAGCGACTGGATGTTCAACCACCTGCTGGGGACGCCGCAGATGCGGCGGGTGGCCGAACTCATCTACTTCCACCGCAAGGGTGGATCGTCGCCAGAAAACTAGCCCGAAAGACGCTCAGGCGCCGCGTTGCCGCATCGCCTCGTAGAGGCACACGCCACTCGCCACCGAGACGTTCAGGCTCTCGACCGCGCCGGCCATCGGGATGCTCACCAGTTCGTCGCAGGTCTTGCGCGTGAGCTGCCGCATGCCTTCGCCCTCGGCGCCCAGCACCAGTGCCAGGGGGCGCTTGAAGTCGCTCTGATAGATCGTGCCCGGCGCGTCGTCGCTGGTGCCCACGCACCAGATGTTGCGTTCCTTGAGTTCGTTCAGCGTGCGCGCAAGGTTGGTGACCATGAAGTACGGCACCGTCTCGGCCGCGCCGCTCGCCACCTTGGCCACGGTGGCATTGATGCCGGCCGCGTGGTCCTTGGGGGCGATGACCGCGTGCGCGCCGGCGCCGTCGGCCACGCGCAGGCAGGCACCGAGGTTGTGCGGGTCGGTCACGCCGTCGAGCACCAGCAGCAGGGGCACGGTGCCGGCCTCTTCGAGGCCTTCGAGCAGTTCGTCGAGCGAGCGGACCTGTGCCACAGGTTCGACCCGCGCTACCACGCCCTGGTGGCCGTGGCTACCGCTGAGCTTGGACAGCCGCAGGCCATCGGCCTCGACCAGCCGCACGCCGGCTTCCTGCGCACGCGCGATGAACTGTTTCATGCGCGCATCGCGCCGGCTGGCGTCGAACATCACTTCGAGCACCGATTTCGGCGCGGTCTTGATGCGCACGCCCACGGCATGGAAGCCGAAGATCACTTTGGGAGAAGACATCCCCCGATTATCGAGTGCCGCGCGCCCCTGCCCTAAAGGCCCGTCAAGCGAGCGGCAAACCGCTGAGCGCGCGAGTGCGCTCGTCGTGCAGTTCCTGCACCGCCAGCGCACTCGGATGCACCTTCCCGCCATTGCCCACGCTCTCCAGGTACTGGCAGGCGGCATGGCCTTCGGCGGCCTTTTCGTAGCGCGCGATCCAGGCGTCGCGCGCGGGCAGCTTGTCGGGCGACACCGGCCACACGCCCGGCCGGGGCCGCATGTGGTCGCCGATGCCGATGCGCCAAGGCTTGGCGCTCACCCGGGCGCGAAAGCAGTTCTGGTTGCGGCACATGCGCGCGTAGATCTTGTCGACGCCCAGCGCCTGGAAGCAGTCGGCCACCGCGGTGTCGGACGGGCTGAAGACATCGTGCATCGCCAGCACCCGGAAGCCCGCGGGCGTGCGGTAGATGCGCAGGTTCCAGTCGGGGTGCTGCTGCATGAAGCGCGCGATGCGCTCGGCCGCCTGCTTCTCCGGTACGGGGTTGCCGCTGGGCTCGCCGCGCTTCTTGCGCCGCCCGATGACCCAGGCCACGGCGAAGACCACGATGGCCGCGATCAGTCCACCCAGCCAGGTCTTGGCGGCCCAGCCGCCGACCACGCCTGCGATCAGCGCCGGCACCAGCGCAAAGCCGAACACGCTGCCGCGCAGGGGCTCCTCGAAATCCATATCGACGAACAGCACATCGGGCGTATTGAGGCAGCGCGCGCCGTAGGTGTTGCGCGTGATGACGGTGTCGCCATGGCGCTCGACGATTTCCTCGCGGATCGGCACGCCATCGGCGCCGTTGTAGGGCACTTTGCGCTCGCGGCGGTCGAGCTTCTCGCCCTGGTGGACGATGCGGTCGAAGGCGTCGCGCGTGCGCCGGTCGGCATGCGCCTGCGCGGCGATCGGGCTCTCGTCGGACCAGCCGTAGCGGCGCACGGTGAACTGCTTGCCCGCGACACGCTCCTGGATACGACCTTCCGCCCAGAACTGGGGAACGATCATCGGTTCAAGCCCCTCCGCCGAAATACAGCCAGATCATGAGCGCGGCCATCGCGATGATCAACGCCGGCAGCCATCTGTAGCCACCGCCGTGCTCGCGGCCCGGTTCGTTCATCGAGCACCGGGGCATGTGCCGGGTCAGAGGGCCGAAGCCGATGCCCGACGGATCCTCGTGGTTGTCGACCAGCCGCTTCGCCGCGGCCAGGCTCAGGCCGGTGGCTTCGCGGGTAAGGCGGATGGCCTCGATCTTGTTGCCCCTCGCCAGGGCCGCGAGCGCGGTGGAGGGCATAGCCGCGAAGCCGCGGTCCTGCCTTGCGGCAGTGGGCGCGCGGCGTCCGCAGGCGGCATCGCCATCCCCTGCTTCCTGCCGGTCGGCGTAGCGATCCACGGCTTCCTTGGCCGCCTTGAGGTCCACGCCCGTGCGATTGCGCACGATCTTGATGGCCTCGATCATCCTGCCGCGCTGCAGCGCCAGGACGGCGTCCTGCGGAAGTTCCTCCATGGCTATCTCCTCGAGTTGACTCGCTATTCATTTGATAGCTTAGTGCGCTTGTCATGCGGGCGCCAGAGCCACTTTTTCATTAAGCGAGACGTGCCCGGCCTCGATCGTGATGCGGCGTTCGCACTGCGCCGCGATGCCGCGGTCGTGGGTGACGAGCACGAGCGTGGTGCCCAATTCGCGGTTGAGGTCGAACATCAGCCGCATCACCTGCTCGCCCGTTGCGAAGTCGAGGCTGCCGGTGGGCTCGTCGGCCAACAGCAGCGCGGGCTGGACCACGAAGGCACGTGCCAGCGCCACGCGCTGCTGTTCGCCGCCCGAGAGCACCTTGGGATAGTGGCCGAGCCGCTGCCCAAGCCCGACGCGGCCGAGCATTTCGGTGGCTGCCTTGCGGGCGTCCTTGCGGTTGGCCAACTCCAGCGGGAGCATCACATTTTCAAGCGCGCTGAGGTTGCCGAGCAGTTGGAAGCTCTGGAACACGAAGCCCACGCGCTGCGCCCGGACCGCTGCGCGCTCGTCCTCGTCGATGGCGAAGATGTCCTCGCCGGCGATGCGCACCGTGCCGCGCGTGGGCGTGTCCAGCCCCGCGATGATCGACAGCAAGGTGCTCTTGCCGGAGCCCGAGGCGCCGACGATGGCAGCGGTTTCCCGCGCGCCGAGGGTGAAATCGATGTCCTGCAGAATGTCCAGCGTGCCGGTCGAGTCCGTGACGGACTTGAAGACATGCTCGACGGCGACAATGGCATCAGACGGGGGTTGGGACATGGAAAGGCTTTGGTTTTGAATCGACGAGACTTTATCTTGACCACCGCCGCGCTCGGCAGCGCGGGGACATGGACGGCCGCGGCGCAGGCCCAGGCCGTGGCAACCGGCAAGCCGGTGATCCTGGTGCTCGGCGATTCGCTGAGCGCAGAGTACGGCCTCAAGCGCGGCGAAGGCTGGGTACCCTTGCTGGAAAAAAGGCTTGCGCAGCAGAAGATCCCGGCCACGGTGGTCAACGCCAGCATCAGCGGCGACACCAGTTCCGGTGGGCGAGCCCGCTTTGCGTCGCTGCTCGCGCAGCACAAGCCCAGCCACGTGGTGATCGAGCTCGGCGCCAACGACGCCTTGCGCGGCCTGCCGCTGTCGGACACGGAAAGCAACCTGCTGCAAATCGCCAGGGCCGCGCAGGCTGCGGGCGCGAAGGTGCTGATCGTCGGCATCCAGGTGCCGCCGAACTATGGCGGCGACTACACGCGGCGCTTCGAGGCGGTGTTTTCCAAGGTGGCTGGCGCCACCAGGTCCGCGCTCGTTCCCTTCCTGCTCAAGGGCGTGGCCGATGCGCCCGATGCGCTCTCGCTGTTCCAGTCCGACCGCATCCATCCGACGGCCGCGGCACAGCCGCAACTGCTCGACAACGTCTGGCCCGAATTGCGCAAGCTGCTGCCCAGGTAATGGAAAAAGCCGCCGCAGGCACAGGCCTGCGGCGGCTTCTTCTCGATCGGTACGCCAGGAGCGGATCAACCGTTCTTGGTGGGCAACTCGGGCACGGTGGGTGGATCGCGTTCGAGCGAGGCCATGTCGGTTTCCGGGTCTCCGGGGGCCAAGCCGTCGCTGCTCGGGCTGAGTTTGCGGTTCGCCTTTTCCCGGAGCTTCTCTTCCTTCTTTTTCTTCTTGGCCAGCTCTTTCTGGCGCTTCTCGTAGCCGTAATTGGGTGTTGCCACTGCTTCTCCTTGGGCGAGGCAGTCAGGGTGACTGCACGTGGCCTACTGTAAGCGATAACGGTGCGGTCTCGAGACGGTACCCCATGACGCTCGCAGGGAGCGCGAAGCGATTTTTTACATCCGCGCCAATGCCTGCTGAAGGTCGGCGCGCAGGTCCTCCACGTCTTCGAGGCCGATGGAAAAACGAACGAGCGTGCCCTTGTAGGGCCAGCGCGCCACGCCGGCGTCGCGCATCAGGCCGATGTCATAAGGCACCACGAGGCTGATCGGGCCGCCCCACGAGTAGCCGAGCCGGAACAGCCGCAGGCTGTCGCAGAAACGATCGACCTGCTCGGTGCTGTAGCGCTCGTCGAATACCACCGAGAACAGGCCCGCCGCGAGGTCGGTGGCGCCGCACAGCGCACGCCAGTGGGTGTGGCCCGGCGAGTCTTCGAGCGCGGGGTGCAGCACCTGCGCAATCTCTTCGCAGCCGTTGAGCCAGCCGGCCAGTTCGCGCGCCGAGCGGTCGTGCGCGGCATAGCGCAGCGCGATGCTGGGCAGCGAGCGCAGCAGCGTTTCCACGTCGCCCACGCCGATGCCCCAACCCATGCGCATGTGCGTGAGCTTGAGCGCGCGGTGCAGCCGCTCGTCGCGCGTGATCACGCTGCCCATGAGCACGTCGCCGCCGCCGCTCGGGTACTTGGTGAGCGCGTGCACCGAGATGTCGACGCCCTGCCCGCTGCCGTTGAAATCGAAGGGCGCGAAGGCCAGGCCCGCGCCCCAGGTGTTGTCGAGCGCCGTCATCACGCCGCGCGCGCGGCAGACGTTCACGAGCGCGGGCAGATCGGGAAACTCCATCGTCACCGAGCCCGCTGCTTCCACCCAGACCAGCCGCGTGCGGTCCGACAGCTTGGCCGCGAGGTCGGCCGGGTTCATCGCGTCGTACAGGCGATGGGTGATGCCGAAGTTCGCCAGTTCGCCGGTGGCAAGCGCCTTGTTGGGTCCGTAGGCGTTGTCCGGGATCAGCACCTCGTCGCCGGTCTTGAGGAAAGCGAACGAGACCAGCGAGATGGCCGCCAGCCCGCTGGGCACGAGCAGGCACTCGGTGCCGCCTTCGAGCGTGGCCAGGCGCTCTTCCAGCGTGAAGGTGGTGGGCGTGCCGTGCAGGCCGTAGGTGTAGCCGGCCTTGGTGCGCCAGTCGCGCGCGCGCATGGCGGCCACGTCGGCGAAGAACACCGTCGATGCCTTGAAAACGCCGGGCTGCGGCGCAGCGAAGGTGGCGGGCGGAACGTAGGGGTGGTGGATCAGGGTCGTGGAAGGCTTGCTCATGGGTGGATGCTATCGCGGCCGGCCCGGTGCCTCTGGAACGCGTTCCATCGCACAATGCGCGGATGGGCCAGAGCCCGCTTCATGGAAGAAGCTCGCGATCGTGCAACTGACGCGCCTTGCCCCTTCTCACCTGCGGCCCTTCGTGCGGCTGATGTGGGCCTCGTCGCCCGGGGGCAAGCCTGCCGAGCGCCCGGGTGTGCGCGAGCATGTGCTGCCCACCGGCGGCATGCACTTGGTCTTCCGGCTCTCGGGGCCGCCATTGCGCCTGTTTCGCGACGATGCCGATGCGCAGGGCTTCACGGTGGGCTACGCCATGGTAGGCGGCACCCGCTCGGCCTTCTTCGTGCGCGATGTGTCCGTTGCGACGCGTTCGGTCGGCGTCATGCTGCAGCCGGGCGCGGCCAGGGCGCTGCTCGGGGCGCCGGAAGATGCGCTGGCCGGGCGCCACACCCCGCTCGAAGCGCTCTGGGGTGCCGATGCGGGCTTCGCGCTCGAACAGCTGCACGGCACCGACTCGCAGGCGCGGCAGCTCGCCATCGTCGCAGCCCTGCTGAGCGCGCGCCTTGCCTCGTCCTCCCTGCGCGGCCTGCACCCCGCGGTGGCGCAGGCACTGGCCCGGATGTCCAGCGCGAGTGCCAACGACAACGACGGGCAAGCCGGTGCCATCGGCGAACTGGTGAAGCAAAGCGGCTACAGCCACAGGCGCTTCATCGCGCTCTTTCGCGGCATGACCGGCCTGGCACCCAAGCAGTACGCGCGCATGCTGCGCTTCGACCGCGTGATCGGCCAGTTCGCCACCGCCCCGGCCCAACGCTGGGTCGAGCTGGCGCTGCAGGCCGGCTACAGCGACCAGGCGCACTTCAATCGCGACTTCCTGGCCATTGCCGGCATGTCGCCGCAGGCGTACCGGCGGGCGGCGCCGGCGTCCTCGCGGCACGTGCGGATCTGAGCGGCCTGCTACGCCCCCGCAGGTCAAAATTGTTCAAGACCCGATTTGCGGCGAGCGCCAGAATCGCGCCCATCTCAACCCGAAGGGACAACAAACCATGGCGATCCACGAGCTGTTTCCGTACCTCTGCGTCCATGATGCCGGCGCAGCCATCGAGTTCTACTGCAAGGTCTTCGAGGTGAAGGAAATCTTTCGCCTGACCGAACCCAGCGGACGCATCGGCCACGCGGAGCTGGACTTCCACAACGGCGCGATCCTGATGATCTCGGACGAATTCGCCGAGTTCAACATCCACAGTGCGAAGACGCTGGGCGGCACGGCCGTCACGCTGCACCTGCATGTGGACGATGCCGACACGTTGGTGGCGCGCGCAGTCGCTGCAGGCGCCACGCTCGACATGGCACCGCAGGATCAGTTCTACGGGGAACGCTCCGGCGTTTTTCGCGACCCCTTCGGCCATCGCTGGAACGTGGGGCACAGCATCGAAAAGCTGACGCCGGAAGAAATGCAGCGGCGCTACACCGAGATGCTCGGCGGCGCCGGCTGAGAAATCAGACCGACCACTTCTCGATCAGCTTCTCGGCGCCGAGCGAGTCGTAGCCTTCGAAGGGCTGGTGGATCCAGGGGTTCGTCGCCAGGTATTCGACCGAGTAGTCAGGCGTGAAGGTCGACAGCGCCTTCGTCCAGATCACCGCGCTGCGCAGTTCGGTGATCGGCTTGTAGTTGTTGCGCAGCATGTCCATCACGGCGTGCAGCGTGTGGCCCGAGTCGGCCAGGTCGTCGACCAGCAGCACCCTGCCAGCGATCTCGCCCTTGGGTGTCGTGATGAAGCGCGCGATGTCGAGATGGCCCTGCACCGTGCCCGCGTCAGCGCGGTACGAGCTGGTCGACATGATGGCCAGCGGCTTGCTGAAGATGCGCGAGAGCACATCGCCAGGGCGCATGCCGCCGCGCGCCAGGCACAGGATGGTGTCGAACTGCCATTCCGACTGGTACACCTTGATCGCGAGCTTCTCGATCAGGTTGTGGTATTCGTCGTAGCTGACGTAGAGATGCTTGCCGTCTTCGGTCAACATGGGTCTTTTTTCCTCTTCAGTCGGCCAAGTAGGGGTGGCGCATCATGATCGTGTGGTCGCGGTCGGGGCTGGTCGACACCATGTGGATCGGCACACCGGTGATCTGCTCGATGCGCTGCAGGTAAAGGCGCGCATTGACCGGCAGCTTGTCGTACTGCGTGACGCCCACGGTGCTCTCGGTCCAGCCTTCGAGGGTTTCGTAGATCGGCGTGCAGCGCTCGATCTCGTCCGCGCCCATCGGCAGGATGTCGGTGGTCTCGCCGTCGAGTTCGTAGCCGGTGCACAGCTCGAGCTTCTCGAGGCCGTCGAGCACGTCGAGCTTGGTGATGCACAGGCCCGACAGGCCGTTGACCTGCGCCGAGCGCTTGAGCAGCGCGGCGTCGAACCAGCCGCAACGGCGGCTGCGTCCGGTGGTCACGCCCTTTTCGGCGCCCACGGTGCTCATGTGATAACCGGGGGTGCCGGGCGTGGCCCAGTCGAGTTCGGTGGGGAACGGACCGCCGCCCACGCGCGTGCAATAGGCCTTGGTGATGCCGAGGATGTAGTGCAGCATGCCCGGGCCCACGCCCGAACCGGCGGCGGCATTGCCGGCCACGCAGTTGCTGGAGGTGACGTACGGATAGGTGCCGTGATCGACGTCGAGCAGCGTGCCCTGGGCGCCTTCGAACAGCAGGTTGGCGCCGTTCCTGTTCGCGTCGTTCAGTTCGCGCGAGACGTCGGCCATCATGGGCTTGAGCAGCTCGGCGTGCCTCATCGCTTCGTTGAAGACTTCGTCGAAATCGATGGCCGGCGCGCTCAGCACCTGCGTCAGCACGTGGTTGTGCAGGTCGAGCAGCACGCGCAGCTTGGTGGCGAAGCGCTCGGGGTGCTTCAGGTCCTGCACGCGCAGTGCGCGGCGTGCGATCTTGTCTTCGTAGGCCGGGCCGATGCCGCGGCCGGTGGTGCCGATCTTCTCGATGCCGCCCTTTTCGCGGTAGGCCTCGCGCGCGATGTCCAGCGCGGCATGGAATGGCAGGATCAGCGGGCAGGCCTCGCTGATGCGCAGGCGCGAACGCACCTCGACGCCAGCCTTCTCCAGCCCTTCGATTTCCTCGAACAGCTTGGCCGCCGACAGCACCACGCCGTTGCCGATGTAGCACTTGACGCCGGGTCGCATGATGCCGCTCGGGATCAGGTGCAACGCGGTTTTCACACCGTTGATGACCAGCGTGTGGCCCGCGTTGTGGCCGCCCTGGAAACGGACCACGCCCTGGGCGCTTTCCGTCAGCCAGTCGACCAGCTTGCCTTTGCCTTCGTCGCCCCATTGGGTACCGACGACGACCACGTTTCTTCCGGTGGTTACGCTCATGCTCGTTCCATTACTTCAAAAATTCAGATCGCTCGGACACTCCACTGGCCTGCTTGCTCGACGAGCTCGCGGTCGCAGTGGAATTCATCGATTTCGCTGCCATGGCCCGGCAGCACGCAGACTACCGTTTCACCGGACTTGCGCAATTGGGCAATCGCCTGACGCAGGCCGGCCGCATCGCTCCAGGGCGCGCGGATGGCGGCGCGCAGCGGGCGGGCCGGCAGCACGCCGACCAGCTCGCGCACGTCGAGGCTGAAGCCGACGGCCGGACGGTTGCGGCCGAACACGGCCCCCACTTCGTCGTAGCGGCCGCCGCGCACCAGCGAATCGGCCGCGCCGGGCACGTAGATGCCGAAGCGCATGCCGCTGTAGTACGCATAACCGCGCAGGTCGGCCAGGTCGAAGCTGATCTGGCGGCCGGCTACGCCCTGGAGGCCGGCAGCGAGCTGCTTCAGGTCGGCCAGCGCGGCGCCGACGGCAGGCGTGCCCTTCAAGGCATTGGTGGCCTCGTCGAGCACCGACGCGTCGCCGTACAGCTGGACCAGGGCGCGCAGCCCTTCGCGCGAGGCGGCAGGGAAGTCCTTGGTGAGTGAAGCGAGCTCGCTCGCGTCCTTGGCGGCCAGCGCAGCGTGCACCCGGGCCAGCGTGGCGGCATCGACCGGTACGCCGGCGAACAGCGCGCGCACGATGCGGGCATCGGCCATGTCGACGATCACGCCTTCGCGCAGGCCGGCGGCGTCGAGGCAGTCGAGCGCCAGCAGCAGGGTTTCGGTGTCGGCCTCGAGCCCGGCATGGCCGTAGATCTCGGCGCCGAACTGCAGCGGCTCACGGGTGGCGTGCGGGCGGTCGGGCCGGGTATGGAGCACCGGGCCGCAGTAGCACAGGCGGGCCACGCCGTCGCGGTTCAGCAGATGGGCATCGATGCGCGCCACCTGAGGGGTGGTGTCGGCGCGAAGGCCCATGCTGCGACCGGAGAGCTGGTCCACGAGCTTGAAGGTTTGGAGGTCGAGCGCCTCGCCGGTGCCCGAGAGCAGCGATTCGAGGTGTTCGAGCAGCGGCGGCATCACCAGCTCGTAGCCATAGCCACGGGCGGTATCGAGCAGCTGGCGTCGAAGTTCTTCGATGTGGCGCGCCTCTGAGGGCAGCACATCGGCAATGTGATCCGGGAGGACCCAGGCGGACATGGGGATCGAGGGCGTGGTTAAACCGGAATTCTACCGGGACCGCGCTACCCCAAGATCCAGAGCAGTAGCAAACCCAGCAGGATGCTGCAAAGTCCGAAGAAACGAAGCTGGCCGTCACGCAGCTGCATGAGCTGGCCGAAGCCGCGCCGCCACCCTCCCGGCGAGACGAAAGGCAGGATGCCTTCGATCACCAGGACGAGCGCCAGCGCGCTCCAGAAAGTGTCAGCGCTCACGGCTCCTGGGGACGGCTGCGAATCAACGACGGGAAGCGTTGGTGTTCGAACCCGAACCTTGCATGGCGCGGAAGAAGTCCGAGGATGGATCGAGCACCATCACGTCGCTCTTCTTGTTGAAGCTCTGTTTGTAGGCTTCGAGGCTTCGGTAGAACTGAGCGAACTGCGGGTCGCGGCCAAAGGCCTCGCTGTACGTGGAAGCGGCCTGGGCATCACCCTCGCCCTTGATCTTCTGCGCGTCGCGGTAGGCGTTCGCCACGATCACTTCGCGCTGGCGGTCAGCGTCGGCGCGGATCTTCTCGCCTTCGGCCGTGCCGGTCGAACGCAGCTCGTTGGCCACGCGCTTGCGCTCGGCTTCCAT
This sequence comes from Variovorax sp. Varisp36, assembly GCF_047304235.1. Classification (NCBI taxonomy): domain Bacteria; kingdom Pseudomonadati; phylum Pseudomonadota; class Betaproteobacteria; order Burkholderiales; family Comamonadaceae; genus Variovorax; species Variovorax sp. Varisp36. The sequence continues at coordinate 1,846 of NZ_JBGLYU010000007.1, read as the reverse complement.
GCGGCGGTAGACCGATTCGGTGATGGCTTCCACATAGTCGACACGCGTGATGCGCACGTCGACCACGTCCACGCCCCAGGGCTTGGCACCCTTCACCACCGACAGCACTTCGCGCTGCACGTCGGCCATCAGGGCCTCGCGGCGCACCGAGATCAGGTCGCGCACGGTGCGCTTGTTGATGTTTTCCTGGAACGCATTTCGCACCACGCGGTTGAGCTGCATGGCGCCGGCGTTCTCGTCGAGGCCGACATTGCGGATGTAGGCTTGCGGGTCGCTGATGCGCCAACGCACATACCAGTCGATCACCACACGCTGCTTCTCGGCAGTGAGCATCGGCTCGGTGTCCACGCTCGACAGCGTCAGCAGGCGCTTGTCGATGTACGACACGTTCTGGAACGGCGGCGGCAGCTTGAAGTTGAGGCCGGGCTCTGTGATGACCTGCTTGATCTGGCCAAGCGCATAGACCACGCCGAATTGCCGCTGGTCGACCACGAAAAGGGTCGAGCTTGCCAACACCAGCAGCACGAGGATCGAGGTGGCGATGAATCCGATTCTGTTCATATTCTTTCGGGCCTTTTTCAACGCACGTCGCGGTCACGCGAGCGGCCATCGCGGGCACGCACGTCGTTCGTCGCAGGGGCCACCGGAATCACCGAGGACTGGGCCGGTGCAGTGCCGGCAACGTTCGGGCTGGCCGCGTCGACCGGCGTGGCCGCCGCATTGTTGCCGCTCAGCTGCATGAGCTTGTCGAGCGGCAGGTACAGCAGGTTGGAGCCCTGCTTGCTATCGACCAGCACCTTCGTCGTGCTGGCGTAGATCTGCTGCATGGCGTCGGTGTACATGCGGTCGCGCGTCACCTGCGGGGCCTTCTGGTATTCGGCCAGCACCGCACTGAAGCGGCCGGCATCACCCTGGGCCTGCGCCACGATCCGCGCCTTGTAGGCCTCGGACTCTTCCTTCAGGCGCGAAGCCGTACCGGTGGCGAGCGGCACCACGTTGTTGGCATAGGCCTGCGCATCGTTCTTGGTGCGCTCGCGCTCCTGGCCAGCCTTGAGCACGTCGTCGAACGCGGCCTGCACCTGCTCGGGCGGACGCACACCGCCCTGCTGCAGGTTGATGCCGACGACTTCGACGCCGATCTTGTAGCGGTCGAGAATGGTCTGCATCAGCGCGCGCACGCGCGGTGCGATCTGATCGCGCTCTTCGGCCAGCGCGGCGTCCATCTTCATCTTGCCGACCACCTCGCGCACCGAGGTCTCGGCCACCTGCACGACGGTGTCGGCGGGCGACTTGCTTTCGTAGAGCCAGGCACGCGGATCGCTCAGGCGGTACTGCACGGCGAACTTGATCTCGACGATGTTCTCGTCTTCGGTCAGCATGGCCGACTCGCGCAGCCCGGTGGAGCGCACGATGGCGTCGCGGCCGACGTCGGCGGAACGGATCTGCGTGGTCACCACCACCTCGTGGCGCTGGATCGGGTACGGCAGTCGCCAGTTGAAGCCGGCGCCCACGGTGCTCTTGTAGCGGCCGAACTGTGTGATGACGGCCTGCTGGCCCTCGTTCACGATGAAGAAGCCGGTGCCGAGCCAGATCAGGATCACCACTGCCGCCACGAGACCGAGGCCGAATCCTGCATTCTTCATGTCGGGCCTGTAGCCGTTGCCGCCACCATTGCCGCCGTTGGGGCGGTTGCTGCCGCCCTTGCCACCGAAGAAGCCACCGAGCTTGCGATTGAGGTCGCGCCAGAGTTCATCGAGGTCGGGAGGACCTTGATTGGGACCCTGTCCCCGAGGGCGGTTGTCGTTGTTGCCGCCATTGCTCGAAGGCGGTGGGGTCGGTGCGCCCG
>NZ_JBGLYU010000079.1:0-12666 GCF_047304235.1 Variovorax sp. Varisp36 | reverse complement strand
CGGCCTCTGTCGTGGGCGCTATCGCCGCTTGCCCCCATCCCAGCCTTCCCCCAGCGGGGGAAGGAGCAATACCGAAATCCCAGATCAACCGAACCGGACGTACTCGAAATCCACCGGCTGGCGGTTGATACCCATCACCGGCGGCGAGATCCAGCCGGCGAACTTGCCCGGCTCGACCACGCGGCCCATCAACGATGCCACGAAAGCGAAATCTTCGGAACTCGGCAGCCATTCGTCGCGCTTGGCGGCCCATTCGATGTCGTTTACCACGCGGCCTTCGGGCGACATCTTGATGCCGGCGAGCGCACCGATCTGGCGGTTGAAGGCCTTGTGCGGCACCGTCAGGCGCGTCGGGATGCCGGCCTTCTCGAGCACCTTGTTCCAGCGGCCGACACCGGCCACCGAATCCTTGATGAAGTCGTCGCGCAGCACTTCGTTGAGCGCATTGAGCATCGGCACGTCCTTCTCGACCAGCTGGCCGTCCTTCACCTCGAGCACCTTGTAGGTCTGGCCCTTGAGGATGTGGTCGTCCGTGCGCTTGCCTTCTTCGTAGCGGCCCTTCAGGCCGGAGCTGTAGAAGATGGCGGCGTTGCTCGACTGGTCGGCGCCGAACAGGTCGATGGTCACGCTGTAGTGGAAGTTCAGGTAGCGCTGGATGGTGCCCAGGTCGATGCAGCCGGCAGCGCGGATCTTCTGCACGTCGTCAGTCTTCAGCTCGTTCATGACCTGTGCCGTGCGCGCGATGACGCGCGACACGCCGCTCTCGCCCACGAACATGTGGTGCGCCTCTTCGGTCAGCATGAACTTGGTGGTGCGCGCCAGCGGATCGAACGCGCTCTCGGCCAGCGCGGCCAGCTGGAACTTGCCGTCGCGGTCGGTGAAGTAGGTGAACATGAAGAACGCGAGCCAGTCGGGCGTCTTCTCGTTGAAGGCGCCCAGGATGCGCGGGTTGTTGGCATCGCCCGAGGTGCGCTGCAGCAGCGCATCGGCTTCTTCGCGGCCGTCACGGCCGAAGTGCTTCTGCAGCAGGTAGACCATGGCCCACAGGTGGCGGCCTTCTTCCACGTTGATCTGGAACAGGTTGCGCAGGTCGTACATCGACGGCGCCGTGAGGCCCAGGTGGCGCTGCTGCTCGACCGACGCGGGCTCGGTGTCGCCCTGCGTCACGATGATGCGGCGCAGGTTGGCGCGGTGCTCGCCGGGCACGTCCTGCCAGGCTTTTTCACCCTTGTGGTCGCCGAAATGGATCTCGCGGTTGGCGTCGCCCGGGTTCAGGAAGATGCCCCAGCGGTAGTCGCGCATCTTCACGTGGCCGAACTGGGCCCAGCCCTGCGGATCGACGCTCACGGCCGTGCGCAGGTACACCTCATGGTTGGTCGAGCCCTCGGGGCCCACGTCGTCCCACCAGTTGATGAAGTTGGGCTGCCAGCCCTCGAGCGCGCGCTGCAGCGTGCGGTCTTCACCGAGGTTGACGTTGTTGGGGATCTTCTCGCTGTAGTTGATCGTGCTCATCGTTGTTCCTTGGGTTGTACGGACTGCTGTTCTGTCAGACGCGGTTCATGTCGAAGCCGGCTTTCTGGCCGGTGCCGTAGACCTTCAGCGCGCCCTTTTCGCCAACGGCGTTGGGACGGTTGAAGATCCAGTTCTGCCAGGCGGTGAGCCGGCCGAAGATGCGGGTGGCCATGTTCTCCTTGCTTGCGAAGCGCAGGTTGGCTTCGAGGCCGGTGAGCGCGTCGGGCGACATGGCGGCGCGCTCCTCGATGGCGATGCGGATCTCGTCGTCCCAGTCGATGTCGTCCGGTGCGGCGGTCACGAGGCCGAGCTTCAGCGCCTCGTCGGCGTCGAGCGGCTTGCCGGCGGCGGTGCGTGCGGCTTCGAGCGGCGCGGCCTCTTCATAGAAGCGGCGCTGCAGGCGGCTCTGGTCGTTGACCATCGGGAAGAAGCCGAAGTTGAATTCGTTCAGCGTGAGCTTCGGTGCGCGCTCGGCGTCGTCGGGCAGCGCGAGCATGTAGGTGCGGTCGGCCGCGAAGGCCAGCTCGGCCAGCATGCCGGCGAAGCACGAACCGGCTTCCACCAGCGCGAACAGGCTGCGCGAGGACACGTCCAGGCGCGCCAGCGTGCGGCGCAGCGCGCCGATGGTTTCGCGCACCAGCCAGTGGTCCTTGTTGGCGAGCATCACCGTATCGGACGCGAGCACTGCGGCGGCGTCGCCCTCGGTCTTGAGCAGCCAGGTGCCGATGTCGAGCTCGTTGGTGCGCAGGTTGAGGATGGCGTCGTCGAGTTCGCGGCACATCGCGAGCGGCCACCAGGCGGCACCCGCGGCTTCGATGGCGGCGATGTCGGCCGGCTGCGCACCGGTGGGCGCCTTGATGGTGATGGTCGCGGTGCGCTTGCTGCGGTCGATCTGCACGTTGACGTTCGAATACGCGATGCCGTCGGCGCTGTCGGTGCGTTCCAGGCGGGTCAGCGCCACGCCCTTGGCGTTGGCGGGACGATCGCTGCCGGCCGCGAGTTGCGAGGCGCGCTCCTGCACGGCGGCGGCGAACTGCGCGGGCTTGGCCACCGCGTCGACCAGACGCCAGTCGACCGCGCGCTGGCCGCGCACGCCTTCGACGCTGGTGCAGAAGATGTCGGCGAGGTCATGGCGCACGTGGCGCTTGTCGGTCACGCGGGTCAGGCCGCCGGTGCCGGGCAGCACGCCGAGCAGCGGCACTTCGGGCAGAGAGACGGCGGACGAGCGATCGTCCACCAGCAGGATCTCGTCGCAGGCCAGCGCCAGCTCGTAGCCGCCGCCGGCGCAGGCACCGTTCACGGCCGCGAGGAACTTCAGGCCCGAGTGCTTCGAGGTGTCTTCGATGCCGTTGCGGGTTTCGTTGGTGAACTTGCAGAAGTTGACCTTCCAGGCGTGGCCCGAAACGCCGAGCATGAAGATGTTGGCGCCCGAACAGAAGATGCGGTCCTTGCCGCTGGTGACGATCACGCTGCGCACTTCGGGGTGCTCGAAGCGCACACGGTTGAGCGCGTCGTTCAGCTCGATGTCCACGCCCAGGTCGTAGCTGTTGAGCTTGAGCTTGTAGCCGGGGCGGATGCCGCCGTCTTCCGCGATGTCGAGCACGAGGCGCGCGATGGCGCCGTCGAAGCTCAGCGACCAGTGGCGGTACTGGCCGGGTTCGGTGCGGTAGTCGACGCGCGGGGGCGCCTGGAGCGTGGTGGTGTCGGTCATGCGGAAGTCTCCTGTGGGGCAGTGTTCGGAAACCGTGAACAGGAAAGATAGTGCACTTTACTGCTCCGATGACATGCATCATGCTGCATGCATGTAGGCAAGTCAATGCCTGCTGCACTTTTTTTCAGATTTAGGGCTGGACTGGGGATTCGGGGAAGTGCGCAGGCCACGCTGCTGGTTTGCAGCCAATCAACCAGTGCTCCGAACGCTCACGCCGGCGGGGTGCCTTGCGCGGCGAAATAAAGGAGGAGGCCGCAGGCCGGGGGACATTCGCGGAGCAAGGTACCCCGCCGGCGTGAGCGAACCCCGAAGATTCAGCTCAAGCGCCCAGACCCATCGACTGGCGGGTCGCCGCACGGAGCGCCTGGAAGCTCTGCGACAAGGTCCTGCCGCTGGTGTCCACCGACAGGTCGGCCTTCGAATAGAAGGCGGCGCGGCCGTTCAGGATGCGGCGCAGGTCTTCCATCGCTTCCTTGCTGGCGGCCATCGGGCGGGTGTCGCCCTGTGCGGCCACGCGGCCCATGTGCTCCTCGGGCGCGGCCTGCAGCCACACGGTGGTGCAGTGCGCGAGCAGCTCGTTGAAGGTGGCCGGGTCGGAGACGATGCCGCCCGGCGTGGCGATCACCACCTCGCTGTAGATCTGCACCGCCTCTTCCAGCGCGCGGCGCTCGTAGCGACGGTAGGCGTTGGTGCCGTACAGGTCGTGGATCTCGCGCACGCTGCAGCCCGCGAGCTTCTCGATCTCGCGGCTCAGTTCGATGAACGGGATCTCGAGGTCTTCCGCCAGCATCTGCCCCAGCGTCGACTTGCCCGCGCCGCGCAGGCCCACGAGCGCGATGCGGCGGTGCCGCGCCGGATCGACCGAGGCCGTGCCCAGCAGTTCGCCGAGCGCCACGCGCACGCGGCGCAGGTCGGCTTCGCTGCGGTGTTCGAGCAGCTCGCGGATCAGCAGCCACTCGGGTGAGCTGGTCGTCACGTCGCCCACCAGCTCGGCCAGCGAGCAGTGCAGTGCGCCGGCCACCTGCTGCAGCACGAGGATCGACGCGTTGCCGATGCCGTATTCGAGATTGGCGAGGTGGCGCTCCGACACCTCGGCTGCAACGGCCACGGCCTTGCGCGTGAGGCCGCGCTGCGCGCGCAGGTTGCGCACCCGATCGCCCAATGCCGCCAGCAGCGGGTTCTTCGCCTCTCCTGCAGGCGCAAGGCCGTTGCCGGGGCCGCCACTTTCCGGCGCGGTGGCCAGCACCGCGTCTACATGCTCGTTCATGCAATTCCTCGTTCTTCACCGGAATTGTGCGCGCTCAGGGTAAACACCATAGATGCATTATATTGCTTGACACTCATTGTCTCGATGCTTATCGTTCGGCCACACGCAAGATACTGCACACGCAGAGATTCTGCAAGGTAGTTCAAAAGTTCGAGGCCCCACGATGTCCGACCGAAGCACCGCCGCCACAGGCAAGGAAGCATTTCACCAGCTGATTGCAGGCTTGACCGCCGAGATCGCCGGCAGGCCGCTCGACAGCGCGCTCGACCAGTGGCTCAACGCCACCCACGGCGCAGGCAGCGCCCGCTTCGAGCAGCTGCGCCAGGCCTGCATCGGCGGCGTCGCCGAAGGCTGGCTGTGCGAGCGCGAAGGCGGCGGCATCCGGTACGGCCGCGTCTTCAAGGCCGAGGACGCACTGCACCGCTTCTCGGTCGACGTGGTCGACATGCAGGACATCGCCGGCCCGCACCACACGCACCCCAACGGCGAGATCGACCTGATCATGCCGCTGGAGGGCAGCGCCGACGCCACCTTCGACGGGCGCTCGGCAGGCTGGTGCGTCTACGGGCCCGGCACCGCGCACCGCCCGACCGTGGCGCAAGGCCGCGCACTCGTTCTCTATCTGCTGCCCGAAGGGCAGATCAAGTTCACCCCATGACCGAACTCCTTCCCAACTACGTCGCCGGCCGCTGGCAAAGCGGATCGGGCGCCGGCACGCCCCTGTTCGACCCGGTCCTGGGCACCGAGCTCGCACGCGTCGACGCCACCGGCCTCGACCTGCCCGAAGCTTTTGCCTTCGCCCGCGAACAGGGCGGCAATGCGTTGCGCGCCCTCACCTACCGCCAGCGCGCCGGGCTGCTCGCAGCCATCGTGAAAGTGCTGCAGGCCAACCGCGACGCCTATTACGACATCGCCACCGCCAACTCCGGCACCGTGAAGAACGACTCGGCCGTCGACATCGACGGCGCGATCTTCACGCTCGGCCAATATGCCAAGTGGGGCGACACGCTCGGCGACGTGCGCGCGCTGCGCGACGGCGACGCGGTCAAGCTCGGCAAGGAGCCGGTGTTCCAGTCGCAGCACCTGCAGGTGCCGACGCATGGCGTGGCGCTGTTCATCAACGCCTTCAACTTTCCTTCGTGGGGCTTGTGGGAAAAGGCCGCGCCCGCACTGCTGTCGGGCGTGCCCGTGATCGTGAAGCCCGCCACGGCCACCGCGTGGCTCACGCAGCGCATGGTGAAGGACGTGGTCGACGCGGGCGTGCTGCCCGCAGGCGCGCTGTCCATCGTCTGCGGCAGCTCGGCCGGATTGATGGATGCGCTGCAACCTTTCGACGTGGCCTCGTTCACCGGCTCGGCCGAGACGGCCGCGGTGATCCGCTCGCACCCCGCGGTGGCCGAACGCTCGGTGCGCGTGAACATCGAGGCCGACAGCCTCAACAGCGCCCTGCTGCTGCCCGGCGCAGCGCCTGCCAGCGAGGCCTTCAACCTGCTCGTGCGCGAAGTGGTGCGCGAGATGACGGTGAAGTCGGGCCAGAAGTGCACCGCCATCCGCCGCATCCTGGTGCCGGCCGAGGTGTACGACGCCGCGGCCGAAGCCATCGGCGCCAAACTCGCGGGCATCACGGTGGGCAATCCGCGCAGCGAGAGCGTGCGCATGGGCTCGCTCGTGAGCCGCGCACAGCTGAATGCGGTGCGCGACGGCCTCGACGCGCTGGCCACGCAGACCACCGTGCTGCACGACAGCCGCAACAAGCCGCTCATCGATGCCGACCCGAAGGTCGCCGCCTGCATCGGACCCGTGCTGCTGGGCACGCGCGACGCCGATGCGGCGCAGCGCGTGCACGATGTGGAAGTGTTCGGGCCGGTGGCCACGCTGCTGCCGTACCGCGATCTCGCGCACGGCATCGCACTTGCGCACCGCGGCCAGGGCTCGCTCGTGACCTCCCTGTATGGCAGCGACGACGCCGCGCTCGCGCAGGCTGCGCTGTCGGTCGCACCGAGCCACGGCCGCGTGCACGTCATCACCCCCGAGGTGGCGCAGGCCCACACCGGCCACGGCAACGTGATGCCGATGTCGATGCACGGCGGTCCCGGCCGCGCGGGCGGCGGCGCCGAACTGGGCGGCCTGCGCGCGCTCGATTTCTATCACCGCCGAAGCGCGGTGCAGGCAAGCCCCGGCGTGCTCGCCGCACTCGGCCTCTAGAACGAGAGACACGGCCGAAGGAGACAAGACCATGACCCTACCCACACGATTCAACTTCGCCGAGCACCTGTTCGCCCTCAACCGCGGCCGCGCCGATCGCACCGCCTACATCGACGACCGCGGCACGCTGAGCTACGGCCAGCTCGAAGACCGCGCGCGCCGCCTCGCCGCCGCGTTGAAGGCGGCAGGCATCCGCCGCGAAGAGCGCGTGCTGCTGCTGATGCTCGACGGCAACGACTGGCCGGTGAGCTTTCTCGGCTGCCTCTATGCCGGCGTGGTGCCCGTGGCCGTCAACACGCTGCTCACGCCCGACGACTACGCCTACATGCTCGATCACAGCCGCGCGCAGGCCGTGCTGGTGTCCGGCGCACTGCTGCCGACGTTGCAGCAGGCGATGGCGCGCGGCGGCCATGAAGTGCAGGCGCTGATCGTGTCGCAGCCCGCGGGTACGCTGCCCGAGGGCGCACAGGAATTCGAAGCCGCGCTCGCCGCCGCCCCGCCCCTGGCATCGCCGGCGCAGACCGCTTCCGACGACCCCGGCTTCTGGCTCTACTCCTCCGGCTCCACCGGCAAGCCCAAGGGCACGGTCCACACGCATGCCAACCTGTGGTGGACGGCCGAGCTTTACGGCAAGCCCGTGCTCGGCCTCACCGAGAACGACGTGTGCTTCTCGGCCGCCAAGATGTACTTCGCATACGGGCTGGGCAACGCGCTGACCTTTCCGCTGTCGGTCGGTGCCACCGTGGTGCTGATGGCCGAACGGCCCACACCCGACGCCACCTTCCGCCGCTGGGTGGAGCACAAGCCCACCGTGTTCTTCGGCGCGCCCACCGGCTTTGCCGGCATGCTCGCCTCGCCGAAGCTGCCGGCGCGCGAAGCCGTGGCGCTGCGCATGTGCTCCTCGGCCGGCGAGGCGCTGCCCGGCGAACTCGCGCAGCGCTTCAAGGCGCACTTCGGCTGCGAGATCATCGACGGCATCGGCTCGACCGAGATGCTGCACATCTTCATCTCCAACCGACCCGGCGACGTGCGCTACGGCACCACCGGCCGGCCGGTGGAGGGCTACGAGGTCGAGCTGCGCGGCGAGGACGGCCGCCCCGTGCCCGACGGCGAGGTGGGCGACCTCTATATCCGCGGCCCCAGTTCGGCGCTGATGTACTGGAACAACCGCGAGAAGTCGCGCGAGACCTTCCAGGGCGGCTGGACCAAGAGCGGCGACAAGTACACGCGCGACGCCGACGGCTACTACACCTACGCCGGGCGCAGCGACGACATGCTGAAGGTCAGCGGCATCTACGTGTCGCCCTTCGAGGTCGAGGCCACGCTGATGCAGCACCCGGCGGTGCTGGAAGCCGCGGTGATCGGCAAGGAGGACGCCGAAGGGCTGACGAAGACCAAGGCTTTCGTCGTTCTGAAGGATGGCGCCGCGGTGACCGAGGAAGAGCTGAAGGCCTTCGTCAAGGAACGCCTCGCGCCGTACAAGTACCCGCGGTTCCTGGAGTTCGTGAGCGAGCTGCCGAAGACGGCGACGGGGAAGATCCAGCGGTTCAGGTTGCGCGAGAGGGAAAAGCAGGCGTGATACGCACCCCGTCTTCCTCTTTCCCCCTCCCCCGCTGGGGGAGGGCCGGGGTGGGGGCATCGGCCTTCATGCACGCGCAGCCCTTGCAGGCACCGCTTGCCCCCATCCCAACCTTCCCCCAAAGGGGGAAGGAGCAACAGCCGGAGGCAACATGATGAGCACGGCGTTCGCCAACATCACCTGGCGCGGCCGCCCGGTCCGCATCGAGTGCCAATGGATCGCCCCGGAGCGCACCGATGCGCCATTGATCGTCTTCCTCCACGAAGGCCTCGGTTCCGTCGCCATGTGGAAGGATTTCCCGACGCGGCTGTGCGAAGCCGCCGGCGCCCGCGGCCTTGTCTTCTCGCGCCCGGGCTACGGCCGCTCCACCCCGCGCGCCGGCGACGAGACCTGGGACGTCGACTTCATGCACCGCCAGGCGCATGAAGTGCTGCCCGCCTTCTTCGCCGCGCTCGAGCTCGGCGACGAGAAACCCTGGCTCTTCGGCCACAGCGACGGCGCCTCGATCTCGCTGCTGTATGCGGCGCGCTTTCCCGAGCGCGTGGCCGGCCTGGTGGTGCTGGCGCCGCACATCTTCGTCGAGGACGTGACGCTGGCCAACATCGAGCAGGCCCGGGTGGCCTACCTGGAGACCGACCTGCCGAAGAAGCTGGGCCGCTATCACGACGACGTCGATTCGGCCTTCTGGGGCTGGAACCGCGTCTGGCTCCATCCGCCTTTCAGGCAATGGAACATCGAAGCCGAGCTCGATGGCATCCGTTGCCCGATTCTTGCTATACAGGGTATCGACGACGAGTACGGCACACTCGCGCAGATTCGCGGCATCGCCAGGCGCGTGCCGGGCACCGAGCTGCTGGAGCTGCCTGACTGCGGGCATTCCCCGCATCGCGACCAGCCCGAAAAAGCGATAGTGGCGACCGTTTCATTCATGGGCGACCGGAATCCTCGGTCAGGGAAAACTCGTGTTTGAGAGATAAATGATTTACCCTTAAAGTATCTGCGCCAGCGGCGGCGCGTCGTGAAGACACGCGCCCCAACCCGTCGCCCCCGTCTTCAAGCCGTTCCCCTTTCATTTCAATACCACGCCAGGAGATCACATGAGCACCCGCATCGCCCGCACCACCCTGACGGCCCTCGCCCTGGCCTGCATCGCCACGCTGGGCCACGCCCAGCAAGGCAAGCTCAAGGTCGGTCTGATGCTGCCCTACAGCGGCACCTACACCGCCCTGGGCGTGGCCATCGAGAACGGCTTCAAGCTCTACGTGGACGAGCACGGCGGCAAGCTCGCCGGCCGCGAGATCGAATACTTCAAGGTCGACGACGAGTCCGACCCTGCCAAGGCGACCGACAACGTCAACAAGCTCATCAAGCGCGACAACGTCGACGTGATCGTGGGCACCGTGCACTCGGGCGTCGCCATGGCCATGGCCAAGGCCGCGAAGGAAAGCGGCACCGTGCTGATCGTGCCCAATGCCGGTGCCGACGCGGTGACCGGCCCGATGTGCGCGCCCAACATCTTCCGCAGCTCGTTCAGCAACTGGCAGCCGGCCTACGCGATGGGCGAGGTGGCGGCCAAGCAGCAGGGCAAGAAGAAGGCGATGACCATCACCTGGAAGTACGCGGCCGGCGACGAGTCGGTTGCAGGCTTCAAGGAAGGCTTCGAGAAGAACGGCGGCAAGGTCGACAAGCAGCTCACGCTGCCCTTCCCCAACGTGGAATTCCAGGCGCTGCTGACCGAGATCGCGGCGGCCAAGCCCGATGCGGTGTACGCCTTCTTCGCCGGCGGCGGCGCGGTGAAGTTCGTGAAGGACTACCAGGCCGCCGGCCTGAACAAGACCATTCCGCTGTACGGCCCCGGCTTCCTCACCGACGGCACGCTCGACGCGCAGGGTGAATCTGCGCAGGGCATGCTCACCACGCTGCACTATGCCGACGGCCTGAACACCGCGCGCGACAACGCCTTCCGCGTCGGCTACGCCAAGGCCTTCAAGCTGCAGCCCGACGTGTATGCCGTGCAGGGCTACGACGCAGCGCAGATGCTGGGCGTGGGCCTTGCCGCCACCAAGGGCGACATCTCGAAGAAGGCCGAGTTCACGGCCGCCATCGAGAAGGCGAAGATCGACAGCCCGCGCGGCACCTTCACGGTGAGCAAGTCGCACAACCCGGTGCAGGACATCTACCTGCGCAAGGTAGAAGGCAAGGAAAACAAGCTGGTGAGCACCGCGATCAAGGGTCTCGCCGACCCCGCTCGCGGTTGCCGGATGTAGACAAGGCACTCCCCCAGGCTGCGCACACTTCGTGTCGCTTCGCCTTCCCCCTCTCCGGGGGCGACACCTGCGGCCCGGCAAAGCCGGTTCCGCGGTGTCTCCCGAACATCGCGGGCGCTATCGCGCCACGCTCTCTTTCGGTCTCACAGGGATGACCTAACGTGGATTTCGGAACCTTCTTGGTCCAGTGCCTGAACTCGGTTCAGTACGGGCTCCTACTCTTCCTGGTGGCCTCGGGGCTGACGCTGATCTTCGGGATCATGGGTGTCATCAACCTTGCGCACGGCAGCTTCTACATGATCGGCGCGTACATGGCGTTCGCGCTCGCGCCGCTGTTCGGCGACCAGTTCCTGCTGATGCTGGTGGCCGGCGTGGTGCTGGCGGCCGTCTTCGGCTACCTGCTCGAATGGGCCTTCTTCAGCTACCTCTACCAGCGCGACCACCTGCAGCAGGTGCTGATGACCTACGGGCTCATCCTGGTGTTCGAGGAGCTGCGCTCCATCCTTGTGGGCAACGACGTGCACGGCGTGAAGGTGCCGGCATGGCTCGACGGCAGCTTCGCGCTGGGCAACGTCATGAGCTATCCGTGGTATCGCCTCTTCGCCTCGGCCGCCTGCATCGTGCTGGCCGTGGCGCTGTACTGGGTGGTCAACCGCACGCGGCTGGGCATGATGATCCGCGCTGGTGCGAGCAACCGCGACATGGTGCGCGGCCTGGGCATCGACGTGAAGCGGCTCTACCGCATCGTGTTCGCGGCGGGCGTGGCGCTGGCGGCGCTGGCCGGCATGATCGCGGCGCCGATGTCCTCGGTGTACCCGAACATGGGTGCGAGCGTGCTCATCATCTGCTTCGTGCTGGTGGTGATCGGCGGCATCGGCTCGATCACGGGCGCGCTGGTGGCCTCGCTGCTGGTGGGCTTCGTCGATACCTTCGGCAAGGTGTTCTTCGCGGACCTGAGCGGCATCGGCATCTACCTGCTGATGGCCATCGTGCTGATATGGAAGCCCGAAGGGCTGATGGGGAGGCGGCCATGAAGAGGACCGCATTCCTCGTGCCGGTGCTGTGCGCCGTGCTCATCGGCGTGGCGGGCCCGTTCATGGGCAACTACGTTTCCGACTTCGTCGTGAAGATCATGATCCTGTCGATCTTCGCGCTGAGCCTCGAACTGCTGGTCGGCATGACCGGGCTCGTGAGCCTGGGCCATGCGGCCTTCTACGGCATCGGCGCATACGTCACGGTGCTCGCTTCAGGCAGCGAAGGCGGCAACTTCGGGCTGCTGCTGCCGCTGGCCATGGGTGCGGCGGCGCTGTATGCGCTGTTCGTCGGTGCATTGAGCCTGCGCACGCGCGGCGTGTACTTCATCATGGTGACGCTGGCTTTCGCGCAGATGGCCTTCTTCGTGTTCCACGACACCAAGGTCGGCGGCGGCAGCGACGGCATCTACATGTACGTGCGGCCCGCCCTCGGCGCGCTCGACATGGAGAACCGCACGGTGCTGTTCTACGTGGTGCTGGCCTCGCTGGTGTTCACCTACGGACTGCTGGCGCTCATCCGCCGCTCGCGCTTCGGTGCGGCGCTGGCGGGCATCCGCGTGAACGAGCAGCGCATGCGCGCCGCGGGCTTCTCGGTGTATGCCTACAAGCTCGCGGCCTTCGTGCTGGCGGGTGCATTGGCGGGGCTTGCCGGCTTCCTGCTGGCCTCGCGCGATGGCGTGGTCAACCCGGAACTGATGGCATGGCACAACTCGGGCGAGGTGCTGCTGATGGTGATCCTCGGCGGCCTCGGCCACCTGCGCGGCGCGGTGATCGGCGCCATCGCGTTCACGCTGCTGAAGGAGATCTTCTCGACCCATGCGGTGATGGGCCCGATGGCGGACCACTGGCAGCTGACGCTGGGCCTGACGATCATCGTGTTCGTGGCGCTGCTGCCCAAGGGGCTGATCGGGCTTGTGAAGCGCCTGTCGCCGAAGGAGGCCGTGTGAAGTCAGCTCTCCCCCAGGCTTCGCGCACTTCGTGTCGCTTCGCCAACCCCCTCACCGGGAGCAACACCAGCGGCCCGGCAAAGCCGGCTGCGCGGTGTTCCCTGCATTTCTCCCTCCCCCGCTGGGGGAGGGCCGGGGTGGGGG
>NZ_JBGLYU010000078.1:0-13219 GCF_047304235.1 Variovorax sp. Varisp36 | reverse complement strand
CCCCCGCCTGTTGCCAAGGCCCCCGAGCCCGCGCCCGCACCCAAGGCCCCCGACATTGCCCTGGAGCGCGAGAAGAAGCTCAAGGAGCAGAAGGAACAAAAAGAGCGCGAGCTGGAGCAACAGCAGCAGAAGAAAAAAGAGCTCGAAGCCAGGCAGCGCGCCGAGGACGAAGCCGAGCGCAAGAAGGAACAGCAGAAGAAGCTGGCCGAGCAGAAGAAGCAGCAGGAAGCCGAGGCCAAGCAGGCCGAAGCCAAGAAGGCCGAGGCCGCCACGAAGCAGGCCGCCGCCGACCGTGCCGCAGCGCTCAAGCGCATGCAGGGCCTGGCCGGTGCGAGCGGCAGCGACGATTCGAAGGGCACGGCCCAACGCTCTTCGGGGCCTTCGAGTGGCTACGCCGGCCGCATCGCCGCTGCCGTGCGCCCGAACATCACCTTCCCCGATGCCGAAACCGTGAACGGCAACCCGGCGGCCGAGTTCGAAGTGAGCCTCGCGCCCGACGGCACCATCGTCGGCGTCAAGCTGAGCAAATCAAGCGGCCTGCCTGGCTGGGACGACGCGGCCGAGCGCGGCCTGCGCAAGACCGACAAGCTGCCGCGCGACACCGACGGGCGCATCTTCCCATCGCTGATCGTGTCACTGCGGCCCAAGCGCTGATTCCTGCCGGTTCCGGGCGATCTTCTCCAAGGCCACCCGGAACTCCTCGGTTACCGCACTGTCTACCCGCGCACAACAACAGCCGGGTCCACGCCCGCACAAGATGACCCCCAACGGCCGCATCCGCTACGGCAGCAGTCCGCTGCTCGCCAGCCCCACACCCGTGTGGCGCAGCAAGTTCATCGTGGCCAGCATCGCCTTCGGCTTCGTGCTGCTGGCAAGCCGGGCCGCCTACGTCCAGATCTTCAACAACGATTTCTTCCAGCACCAGGGCGAGGTGCGCTACCAGCGCACGCTGGAGCTGCCGGCCAACCGCGGCCGCATCCTCGACCGCAACGGACTGATCCTGGCCTCCGACATTCCGGCGCCCAGCATCTGGGCCATTCCCGAGGACATCGAGCGCGACGACCCCGAGGTGCAGGCCAAGCTCAGGCAGGCAGCAAAGCTGCTGGGCATGCCGCAGAAGGATTTCGACAAGAAGCTCGAGGACGAGGACAAGACCTTCGTCTGGATCAAGCGCCAGGTCGATCAACCGGTCGCCAAGGCGGTCGCCGCGCTCGACATCAAGGGCATCTACCTGCGCCGCGACTATCGCCGCCAGTACCCAGAAGGCGAGGCGGCGGCGCACCTGGCCGGCTTCACCAATGTGGAGGACATCGGGCAGGAAGGCGTGGAACTCGCGTTCAACCAGGAGCTGGCGGGCAAATCGGGCTCGCGCCACGTACTCAAGGACCGGCTCGGCCACATCGTCGAGGACACGGAGGACCAGGTGCCGCCGACCGACGGCCATGACATCCAGCTGAGCATCGACGACCGCGTGCAGTTCGTGGCCTACGAGAAGCTTCGCGACGCGGTCGTCGCCAACAAGGCCAGGGCGGGCAGCGTGGTGGTGGTCGATGCGCGCACGGGCGAGCTGCTGGCCATGGCCAACTACCCGAGCTACGACCCCAACGACCGCCGCAAACTCACGGGCGAACAGCTGCGCAACCGCGCGATGACCGACGTGTTCGAGCCCGGTTCGACGATGAAGCCGATCACCGTCGCCACCGCGCTGCAGTTGGGCCGCGTGACGCCCAAGACCATCATCGACACCAACCCGGGGCGCATCACCGTGTCGGGCGCGACCATCCACGACGACGAGAACTTCGGCGTGCTGACGGTCGAGGGCGTGATCCAGAAATCGAGCAACGTCGGTGCCACCAAGATCTCGCAGCGCATGACGGCGCAGGAGATGTGGAACTCGTTCACCGCCGTGGGCCTGGGCCAGAAGCCGCAGACGCCCTTCCCCGGCGCGGTCAGCGGGCGCCTGCGGCCCTGGAAGTCGTGGCGGCCGATCGAGCAGGCCACCATGTCGTATGGCTACGGCCTTTCGGCGTCGCTCTTCCAGATCGCGCATGCGTACACCGCGTTCGCGCACGGCGGCGAGGTCATTCCTGTGAGCCTCCTGAAAAGCACCGGCACCGAGCCGCCCGGCGTGCAGGTGTTCTCGCCGCAGGTGGCGAGCGAGGTGCGCCAGATGATGCACTTGGCGGCCGCGCCTGGCGGCACCGCGCCGCTGGCGCAGACCGAGGGCTACTCGGTCGGCGGCAAGACAGGCACCGCGCACAAGCAGGTCGGCAAGGGCTACGCGAGCAACAAGTACCGCGCCTGGTACACCGGCATGTCGCCCATCGACAAGCCACGCATCATCGTCGCGGTGATGATCGACGAACCCGGCGCGGGCAAATATTTCGGCGGGTTGGTTGCGGCGCCGGTGTTCAGCCAGATCGTGCAGCAGACGCTGCGCGTCATGAACGTGGTGCCGGACCTCGCGGTGGCGCCGATGGCGCACTGACGACGCGCCCTTCGCCCCCGCTCGGGCTCAGTCGTAAACGATCTGCGCCTTGCCGGCTTCAGCCTGCGCAGTCCAGCTGGCCAGCGCCGCATCGGTCGGGAAGAACTTGGCGCGCTCGCCCAGCTGCAGCTCGACCTGCGCACCGCCACGCGCCATCGAAAGCCGCACCGGCAGGCCCTGGATCAGGTCGCCGACCTCGGACTGCTCGGTGCGCGGCGGAAAGTCTTTCAGCAGGCGCGCGATGTCCGGTGCCTTGCCGTTCACCGCCACGCGCAGGAACTTGCCGAAGCGGCAGCGCGCGGTGGCCAGGTCCCACACCTGCTGCACCTGGAAGCGCGCCTCGAAACCGCCGCGCGCGGGCTGCAACCGGCCGCTGACGATGACCAGCTCGTCGTCCTTCAGCGTGTTGCGGTTGGCGTTGATGAGTGCCTCGTCGGCCGTGGCGTCGATCGAGTCCGACTTGTCGTCGAGCTTGAAGATCGCCAGCCGGCCGCGCTGGCCGTTGATCACGCGGAAGTCGCTCACGATGCCGGCAATGACCTGCTGGTCGCGGCTGTCGAGCAGGTCGCCGATCTCGCGCTTGCAAAAGCGCCGCACCTCGTGCGAGACCTCGTCGAACAGGTGGCCTGACAGGTAGAAGCCCACGGCCGTCTTCTCGAGCGTCAGCCGCTCCTTCACGCCCCAGGGCGTGGCGTCGACGAGGTCGGGCTCGGCGGTGGCCGAGCCGTGCTCCGCGTCGCCGAAGATGTCGACCTGCGCCGCATTGGCCGCCGTGGCGTTGGCGAATTCGAAGGCGCGATCGACCGAGGCGATCAGCGACGCGCGGTTCTGCTGGATCGCGTCGAACGCGCCGGCCTTGATGAGCGCCTCGACCGTGCGCTTGTTGATGCGCTGGCGGTCGATGCGCACGCAGAAGTCGAACAGGCTCTTGAACGGCCCCCCCTCTTCGCGCGCGCGCACCACGGCCTCGACCGCGAGCTGGCCCGTGCCCTTCACCGCGCCCAGGCCGTAGCGGATGATCTTGTTGGTGACCGGCTCGAAGCGGTAGTTGCCGCGGTTCACGTCCGGCGGCTCGAAGGTGATGCCGAAGTTCTTCTGGGCGTCCTCGAACAGCAGCTTGAGCTTGTCCGTGTCGTCCATTTCCACGGTCATATTCGCGCAGAAGAACTCGGCCGTGTAGTGGACCTTGAGCCAGCCCGTGTGGTACGCCAGCAGCGAGTAGGCGGCGGCGTGCGACTTGTTGAAGCCGTAGCCCGCGAACTTCTCCATCAAGTCGAAAATTTCATCGGCCTTGTCCTGGACGATGCCGTGCGTTGCCAGTGCGCCCGCGCGGAATTTCTCGCGGTGCTCGGCCATCTCCTCGAGCTTCTTCTTGCCCATCGCGCGGCGCAGCAGGTCGGCGCCGCCGAGCGAGTAGCCGCCCAGGATCTGCGCGGTCTGCATCACCTGCTCCTGGTAGACCATGATCCCATAGGTCTCCGACAGCATCTCGGCCACGGCCGGGTGCGGGTACTCCACCTCTTCGCGGCCGTGCTTGCGCGCCACGAAGCTGGGAATCAGGTCCATCGGGCCCGGACGGTACAGCGCGTTCAGCGCGATCAGGTCTTCGAGCCGTGTCGGCCGCGCGTCCTTCAGCATGCCCTGCATGCCGCGGCTTTCAAACTGGAACACGGCCTCGGTCTTGCCGTCGGAGAAGAGCCGGTAGGTGGCCGCGTCGTTCAGCGGGATGTTCTCGAACGCGAAGTTCTCCTGGCCCTTGTGGCGCTTCATGATGAACTCGCGCGCGATCTCCAGGATGGTGAGCGTCGCCAGTCCCAAGAAGTCGAACTTCACGAGGCCGATCGCTTCGACGTCGTCCTTGTCGTACTGGCTCACGGCCGATTCGCTGCCGGGCTGCTGGTAGAGCGGGCAGAAGTCGGTGAGCTTGCCCGGCGCGATGAGCACGCCGCCCGCGTGCATGCCGATGTTGCGGGTCATGCCTTCGAGCTTCTGCGCGAGCTCGACCAGCATCTTGACTTCTTCTTCCTTCTCGATGCGCTCCGCGAGCTGCGGCTCCATCTCGATGGCGTAGTTGTTCTTGTCGCCTTCGATCTTCTTCTCGGGCGGGTACTGCAGCGTGACCGACATGCCCGGCTTGTTCGGAATCAGCTTGCTGATGCCGTCGCAGAACATGTAGCTCATGTCGAGCACGCGGCCCACGTCGCGGATGGCCGCGCGCGCAGCCATGGTGCCGAAGGTGGCGATCTGGCTCACGGCGTTTCGGCCGTACTTGTCCTTCACGTAGTCGATCACGCGGTCGCGGTTGCCCTGGCAGAAGTCGATGTCGAAGTCGGGCATCGAGACGCGTTCGGGGTTCAGGAAACGTTCGAACAGCAGCTTGTATTCGAGCGGATCGAGGTCGGTGATCTTCAGTGCGTAGGCCACCAGCGAACCCGCACCCGAGCCCCGGCCGGGGCCCACCGGGCAACCGTTGTTCTTGGCCCACTGGATGAAGTCGCCCACGATCAGGAAGTAGCCCGGGAACCCCATGTTCAGGATCGTGTTGATCTCGAACTCCAGCCGCTCGACGTAGCGCGGGCGTTCGGCCTCGCGCCTGGCCTCGTCGGGAAAGAGATGCTTCAGGCGCTGCTCCAGCCCGTCGAACGATTCCTGGCGGAAGAAGTCGTCGATTGGCATGCGCACGCCTTCGCTGATGAAAGGCGTCGGGAAGTCCGGCAGCTGCGGCTTGCCCAGCACCAACGTCAGGTTGCAGCGCTTGGCGATCTCGACCGTGTTGGCCAGCGCGCTCGGCACGTCGGCGAACAGTGCCTGCATCTCGGCTGTCGACTTGAAGTACTGCTCTTCGGTGAACCGGCGCACCCGGCGCGGGTTGCCAAGAATTTCGCCTTCGGAAATGCACACGCGCGCCTCGTGCGCCTCGTAGTCTTCGCGGGCAGCGAACTGCACGGGGTGCGTGGCGACCACCGGCAGGTGCAGCCGGGCCGCCAGCTGCACCGCGGCGATCACGTGCGGTTCGTCTTCAGGCCGGCCCGCGCGCTGCAGCTCGATGTAGAAGCGATGCGGGAAGATGCCCGCCAGCCGCAGTGCCAGCTCGGCCGCGCGCTCGCCCTGCCCCTGCAGCAGCGGCTGCCCCAGCGGCCCGGCCTGGGCGCCGGAGAGTGCGATCAGCCCGCCCGCCAGCTCCTCGACCCATTCCATCTTGCAGGCCGCCTGCGACTGGCCCCGGCCCACGTTCTGCGTCCAGGCCCGCGCCAGCAGCTCGGACAGGTTCAGGTAGCCTTCCATGTTCTGCACCAGCAGCACGATGCGGGTGAGCACGCCGGGCTCCTTGCCCAGCCCTTCCACGAACACTTCCGCGCCGATGATGGGCTTGACGCCCTTGCCACGGCCCTGCTTGTAGAACTTGACCGCGCCGAACAGGTTGTTCAGGTCGGTGATGGCCAGCGCGGGCTGCTTGTCGGCAGCGGCGGCCTTGATGACTTCGTCGATTCGGTTGGTGCCGTCGACGACGGAAAACTCGGTGTGCAGGCGCAGGTGAACAAACATCCTTTCATTGTAGAAAGCGCCGCCTCCACGATGTGGGTTGGCAATCCCTGAAATCGCCGCCGGCCTGCCGGACAGAGGCCCCGAGCCCGGCGGGCACCGCGGCGACACCTAGAATCCCGCCCCGTGCAAGAGATTTTGAATATCGCGGCCTACAAGTTCGTGGCCATCGACGACAGCCCCGTGCTGCGCGAAGACCTGCGCGCCCGCGCGCAGGCCCTGGGACTCATGGGCACCATCCTGCTGGCACCCGAGGGCATCAACCTGTTCCTGGCCGGCCCCACCGACGGGGTGCGGGCTTTTCTGGCCCATTTGCGCGCCGATGCGCGCTTTGCCGACCTCGAGGCCAAGGAAAGTTGGTCCGCCGCGCAGCCCTTTCGCCGCATGCTGGTGAAGCTCAAGCGCGAGATCATCCGCATGGACCACCCGGCCATCCAGCCCGCCGCGGGCCGGGCGCCCGGCGTGGACGCCCCTACGCTCAAGCGCTGGCTCGACCAGGGCCATGACGACGAGGGCCGGGAGATCGCCCTGCTCGACACGCGCAATGCCTTCGAAGTCGATTACGGCAGCTTCGAAGGCGCCATCGACTGGCGCATCGGCAAGTTCACCGAGTTCCCGCCCGCCCTCAAGGCGCATCGCGAGGAGTTCAAGGGCAAGACGGTCGTGAGCTTCTGCACCGGCGGCATCCGCTGCGAGAAGGCCGCGATCCTGATGCGCGAGGAAGGCGTGGAACATGTGCTCCAGCTCGAAGGCGGCATCCTCAAGTACTTCGAGGAAGTCGGCAGCGCGCACTACCAGGGCGACTGCTTCGTGTTCGACGGCCGCGAGGCCCTGGCGCCCGACTTGAGCGCGCGCTCGGCCCGCGCCAGTGCCCGCGCATCCGAAGATCCGGACCTCGGCATCAAGAAGTAACAAGGGCGCCGGATGCGGATCCTCCTGGTGGAAGACGAACTGGACATGGCCTCGTGGTTGGTCCGCGCTTTGACCCAGAGCGGCTTCGTGGCCGACCATGCGCCCGATGCGCGCACCGCCGAGGGCTTCATGGCCGGCACCGAATACGACGCCATCGTGCTCGACCTGCGCCTGCCCGACAAGCACGGCCTGAGCGTGCTGGCCGACATGCGCAATGCCGACGACCGCACGCCGGTGCTGATCCTCACCGCGCAGGGTGCCTTGCAGGATCGCGTGCGCGGCCTGAACCTGGGTGCCGACGACTTTCTCACCAAGCCTTTCGAGCTGGCCGAACTCGAAGCGCGCCTGTCGGCCCTGGTGCGCCGCAGCCGCGGCAAGCAGCACCCGCGCCTGCAGTGCGCCTCGCTGTCGTACGACAGCCAGAGCCACGCCTTCACGCTGCGCGGCGCGCTGCTGTCGCTCACGCCGCGCGAACAGGCCGCGCTCACCGCCCTGCTGATGCGCAGCGGCGCGCCGGTCGGCAAGTCGCAGCTCTTTGCCAAGGTGTTCACCAACGACAGCACCGCCGGCCCCGACGCCATCGAGGTGGTGCTGCACCGGCTGCGGCGCAAGCTCGCGGACAGCGACGTGCGCATCGTCACCGTGCGTGGCCTGGGCTACATGCTGGAGAGCATTGCCGATGGATCCTCTGCCCCAGCGGCCCACCCCGAGCTTCCCCGCGAAGACGACTGAGCCGGTGCCGCAGCAAGCGCAGCGCTTCGGCATCCGCGCGCGGCTGCTCGCGCTGCTGCTGCCCGGCATCGTCGCGCTGCTGGCGCTCGACAGCTGGAGCGACTATCAGGCGCTGACCGATTCGCTGGTGGTCGCCTACGACCAGAGCCTGCTCGAACCCGTGCAGGCGCTGGCCAACGGCATCGTGGTGGCCGGCGACGGCAGCGTGCGCGTGCAGGAGCCGTTCTCGATCCAGGCAATGTTCGAGTCCACGCACCTGCGCTACAAGTACCTGCACGTCGGCGTGCAGCGCATTCCCAAGGGCGAGACGCTGGACGAGAACTCGCCCGAGACCACGCTGATGGGCGTGCCTGGCCTGCCCCGCCCGCCGCAGCGTCCGACCGACGGCACGCCGGTCTTCTACGACGCCATGCACGAGCAGCATCCGGTGCGCGTGGCTGCGCTGCGGCAGACGGTGTACGACGACGTCCACCCCGGCGTTGCCTATAGCGTGCTGATCCAGGCAGCCGAGGGCATCGGCCCGCGCACCGAGGCCCAGGCCGAGACACTGCGCCAGGAACTGCTGCGCGACACGCGCATGGTGCTGGTGATGGCGCTGCTGGTGTGGCTCGGCGTGGCCTGGTCGCTGCGCCCGCTGGAGCGCCTGCGCCGCTCGCTGCGCGAACGCTCGCGCGACGACCTGAAGCCGCTCGACGCCAGCGGCGTGCCGCAGGAAGTCGTGCCGCTGGTCGACGCGGTGAACCACCACATCGCGGGCCATCGGCGCATGGTGGCCGAGCAATCGCAGTTCCTGGCCGATGCCTCGCACCAGTTGCGCACGCCGCTGAGCATCCTGTCGATCCAGGCGGGCTACGCGGTGCGCGAGACCGATCCGGCGCGCATGCGCGAGTCGCTGCACGCCATCGTCGCGCAGCTCGCGCGCACGCGCCGCCTGAGCGAACAGTTGCTGGCACTGGCCCACGCCACCGCCGAAGACGAGACCGCCCCGGCCGAGCCCGCGGTGGCCGACCTCAACGCCATAGCGCGCGCCGTGGTGCTGCAGTACCTGCCGCTGGCGCGCGAGAACGACCAGGACCTGGGCTGGGTCGATGCGCGCGGCGACACTGCGAACGGCGTGGCGGACATCGACGGTACCGACGAGGCCGGCGAGGAAAACGACCCGCCCGTGCTGCCCGTCGCGGCCAACGCCGCAGAGTTGCACGAGGCGCTCGCCAACCTCGTGCACAACGCCATCAAGTACACGCCGCGCGGCGGCAACATCACCGTGACCGTGCGGCGCGAGGCTTCGTACGCCCTGGCCGAGGTGTGCGACAGCGGACCGGGCATTGCGCCCGAACGGCGCGAGCAGGTGTTCGAGCGTTTCCATCGCGCCCCTTCCGCAGGCGCCGATGCTGCGCACGGCGCGGGCCTTGGCCTGACCATTGCGCGCAGCTATGCGCGGCGCAACGGCGGCGAGATCGAACTCGACAATGCCGACATGCCGGAGAGCGCCAACGGCGGCGGACTGCGCGCCATCCTGAGGCTGCCGCTGTGCGCCTTCTGAGGTCCTTTTTGCAAGGGTTTCACCGCATATGCCGATACGTGAATACACGTATTTTGCGGGCCACCGGGCCGTTTGGACGTGATCCGAAAGGCGATTGAAAGTCTCGATTCCTAGACTCCGCTCCTTCCAAACGAAGGAGTCTCAATGCATCACCAGCTCGGTGAAGATCCGGCCTCGCACGCGCCCCGGCCCGCTTCAAAATTCAAAAAAGATTACTACGGCGGCGCCCTGCTGATCGTCATCGGACTGGCCGCGGTATACGCCGGCATCGGCTACCGCGTGGGCGAGCTGGCGCACATGGGACCGGGCTTCTTTCCGGTTGCGCTCGGCGGGTTGCTGGCGCTCACCGGCCTGCTCATTGCCATCTCGGCGCGCGCCGAGAAGCCCGCGAGCGGCGCCAGTGAAGAGGCTGCGTCGCACGGCCATCCGGGCGGCATGCCCGACATGCGCGGTTGCATCTGCATCATCCTCGGCATCCTCGCGTTCCTGCTGTTCGGCGAGTACGGCGGCCTCCTGCCAGCCACCTTCGCGATCGTGTTCATCTCGGCGCTCGGCGACCGCGACAACACGCTGACCGAAGCCTTGCTGCTCTCGCTCGCGATGTCGTTCATCGCGGTGGTCGTCTTCTGGTGGGCGCTGAAGCTGCAGCTGCCCCTGTTCCAATGGGGAGGCTGAGATCATGATCGGTCAATCGCTTCACGACCTCTGGTTCGGCTTCGGCGTTGCGTTCCAGGGCTCCAACCTGCTGTGGTCGTTCTTCGGCGTGCTGGTGGGCAACCTGATCGGTGTGCTGCCGGGCATGGGCGCGCTGCAGGCCATCTCGATCCTGCTGCCACTCACCTACGCGATGCATCCGGTGCCCGCCATCCTGATGCTGGCCGGCATCTTCTACGGCTCGCAGTACGGCGGCGCCATCGGTGCCATCCTGATGAACATGCCGTCGCACCCGCCGCACGCGGTGACCTGTCTCGACGGATACCCGATGACCAAGCAGGGCAAGGGGGGCGTCGCGCTCGGGGTGACGATGATCGCCTCGTTCTTCGCGGCGTCCGTCGGCATCATCGTGATGATCTTCGCCTCGCCGCTGCTGGTGCAAATCGCGTTCAAGTTCGGCCCGACCGAGATCTTCTCGATCATGCTGCTGGGCCTGCTCGCCGGCTCCACCATGTCCCGCGGCTCGCCGCTCAAGGGCGTGGCGATGACGCTGTTCGGCCTGCTGTGCGGCGTGGTCGGCACCGACGTGAACAGCGGCAGCTTCCGCTTCGCGTTCGGCCTGCCCGAACTGAGCGACGGCCTCGAACTCGTGGCGATCTCGATGGGCCTGTTCGGCGTGGCCGACTTCCTGCTCAACGTGAACCGCATGAAGGCCATCGGCGACACCGGTACGCTCAAGCTCAGCGACATGCGCCCGAGCAAGGAAGAACTCAAGCGCGCCTTCCCCGCCATGCTGCGCGGCACGCTGGTGGGCACGGTGTTCGGCGCAATGCCCGGCACGGGCCCGACCATCACCACCTTCATCGCCTATGCGCTGGAGCGCAAGGTGTCGAAGACGCCGAACAAGTTCGGCACCGGCATGATCGAAGGCGTGGCCGGCCCCGAGGCCTCTGCCCACTCGAAGACGCAGGTCGACTTCATCCCGACGATGAGCCTGGGCATTCCGGGCGACGCGGTGATGGCGCTGATCCTGGGTGCGCTGCTGATCCAGGGCATTCAGCCCGGCCCGCAGCTCATCACCGAGCATCCGGACATCTTCTGGGGCCTGATCGCCTCGTTCTGGATCGGCAACGTGATCCTCGTGATCCTGAACGTGCCGATGATCGGCGTGTGGGTGAAGCTGCTGAAGGTGCCCTACAAGTACCTGTTCCCGGCCGCGATGTTCTTCATTGCGACGGGCGTGTACAGCACGCAGAACAGCCTGTTCCAGATCTGGGAAGTGCTGGTGTTCGGCATCGTCGGCGCCGTGCTGATGACGCTCGAATTCTCGGTCGCGCCGATCCTGCTGGGCTTCGTGCTCGGGCCAATGGTGGAAGAGAACTTCCGCCGCGCACTGCTGCTCTCGCGCGGCGACATGTCGGTGTTCGTGACGCGTCCGATCAGCGGCACTTTCATCGGCCTGTGCGCGCTGCTGCTGGCGGGCGTGGGCTACTCGGCGTGGCGCGCTCGTGGCGGCCGCAAGGCCATGGTCGAGCTGCCGAAGGCGCCGGAAGGCTCGCCACCGGCCGAGGCGGTGTCCCTCAGCGGCGAATGACCCGCGCGCTTCGCCAATGCAGAGGGCTCGTTGAACGGGCCCTTTTTCATGGCACTTGTTGATCGAGCAAAACAACGCCTGCGCACGCGCCCCCGGACAACGGGCACTCGAGATCAGACCGGCGTAGTGCCCACATCAGGCTCGCGCACGCCAAAAGGCTTGCCGGGCAGCGGAATGAACTCGGTCTCGCCGGGCACATGGCCCATGCGCTGGGCGGCCCAGTCGGAGCCGGCTTCGAGGATGCGCTCGCGCCGACTGGAGACGAAGTTCCAGGTGATGTAGCGCGGACCGTCGAGCGGTCCGCCACCGATCACCATCAGGCGCGCGGCGGTGTCGGAAGCCAGCACCGCGCCCTGGCCGTCGGGCAGCACGGCCATGGTGTGCACGGAAACAGGCTCGCCGTTCACGCTGACATCGGCATCGACCGCATAGATGGCCAGCTCGGGCGCCAGCGCGGGCAGCACGAAGCGCCCGCCTGCCGGCAGCGCGATGTCGAGGTACACGGTCTGCGACAGCGTCTTGACCGGCGAACGCGCACCGAAGGCCTCGCCCACCAGCACGCGCACGCCGGCGTCCTGCTCTTTCAACTCGGGAATCGCGTCGGCCGGCGTGTGCTCGAAGCTGGGCTCGATCTCTTCATGCGCCTGCGGCAATGCTGCCCACAGTTGCAGACCGTGGTTCACGTAGGTGTCGGCCTTGAGGCGCTCGGGCTTGCGCTCGGAGTGCACGATGCCGCGCCCCGCGGTCATCCAGTTGATGGCGCCGGGCAGGATCTCCTGCACGCTGCCGAGGCTGTCGCGATGCATCATCGCGCCCTTGAAGAGATACGTGACCGTCGAGAGGCCGATGTGCGGATGCGGCCGCACGTCGTGCTCCGTGCCCGGCTGCTCTGTGGCCGGGCCGAAATGGTCGAAGAACACAAACGGGCCGACCGATCGGCGCTGCGCCGCGGGCAGCAGGCGCCGCACCTTGAAGCCACCGCCGAGGTCCTTGTCGTGCGGGTTGAGCAATTGGGTCTCGGGGTTGGTGTCGGCCATCGTGTTCTCCGTGGGGTTGCCGGTTATTCGCGCGATCTTGCCACTGTGCCGATGCGCTCGCCGAACGCGCGGGCGGTGTCGAAGTCGCCTTTCGGCATTTCGGCCGGGCTGGCGTCGGACGGCGACTGCGTCAGCAGGCCGCCGTAGCCGCCCACGTAGTTCATCGAGTCGCGCGTGGCGGCCTTGCTGTTGGCCGGCAGGATGCCCATGCTGACCCAGATGCCGCCGTGCTGCATCGCGAGCGTCCAGAGGTAGGTCATGGTGGTGACCTTGTCGCCGTTCATGGTCGCGCTGTTGGTGAAGCCGGCGAAGAGCTTGTCCTTCCAGCCCTGCGTGTACCAGACCTTCGACGACGCGTCGGCGAATTTCTTGAACTGCCAGCTCACGCCGCCCATGTAGGTTGGCGAGCCGAAGATGATCGCGTCGGCCGCGGCGAGCAGTTCCCAGCCGCCTTCGGGCAGGTTGCCGTCCGCGTCGATGGCGAGCAATTGGGCGTCAGCGCCATCGGCCACGGCTTGCGCCACGCGCTGGGTGTGGCCGTAGCCGGAATGGAAGACGACGACGATGTTTGCCATGGGATGTTTTCTCCAGTGACTGTGGGTTGTTCGGGGTACTTTTGTTCGGGGTGCGTGCACAGGACACCGGGTACTCCCCTCCGCGAATGTCCCCCGCCTTCGGCTCCTCCTTTATTTCGCTGCGGGGAGCACCCGGTGCCC
>NZ_JBGLYU010000077.1:0-13586 GCF_047304235.1 Variovorax sp. Varisp36 | reverse complement strand
CGCTGCGCGCCTGCAGCCGCATGGGGGCCGAGCGAAGCGAAGGCCCGGGAGGGTTCCCCTCCCCTCTGGCTGCGCCGAGGAGCGGAGCGGTTCGCGGATCAGGGCTCGCAGCTGTTTGAGCGAAGCGAGTTCTGCGAGACCCCGCGAAACGCGAGCACCGCAGGTTGCCCCGTAGCGCAGCGAAGGGGTCGCAGACAGTGGGGTCGCCTTTTCTTTGCTCACTTTCTTTTGGCGAAGCAAAAGAAAGTGAGTCGCCCGCCGGGGCGAGTCCCGGCCCCGGAAAGCAACCACCCGCCGGAGGCAGCAACATGCTGAGCCCAGGCACCCCCTACCCCTTGGGCGCAACACCCTCGCAACAGGGAGTCAACTTCGCAATAGCAGCGCCAACAGCAGAAGCAGTACAGCTCTGCATCTTCGACAGCACCGGCAAGAGCGAGCAGCAGCGCCTCAACCTACCGGCATGCACAGACGGCATCTGGCACGGCCACCTGCCCAGCGGCAAGCCCGGCTTGATCTACGGCTACAGAGTCCACGGCCCGTGGTCCCCCCACGAAGGCCAGCGCTTCAACCCAGCCAAGCTGCTGCTCGACCCCTACGCCCGAGAGATCGTCGGCAGCTACGACGGCAGCGACATCTTCCTGGGCCACGACCCCGCGAACCCGGCCCAGAGGGACGCCCGCGACAACGCAGCCGTCGCGCTCAAGGCCCGCGTCGCGCAACCCGCCGGTCCGGCAGCGGCATCCGGCCACGCCCGCATCCCCGCCGGCGAGCGCGTGCTCTGCGAGCTGCACGTCAAAGGCCAGACCAGGCTCCACCCCGCAGTCCCCGCGGCACTCCGGGGCACCTACGCCGGCCTCGCGGAGCCCGCCGTGCTCGACCACCTCCAGCGCCTGGGTGTCACCACCCTGAGCCTCATGCCCGTGCAGCACCGCGCCGACGAGCAGCGCCTGCTGCGCATGGGCCTGAGCAACTACTGGGGCTACACCACCATCGGCTGGTTCGCTCCCGAGGCCCGCTACTGGAGCGGCCGCGCCGGCACCACGCCCGCCAGCGAGTTCCGCGCGATGGCCGACGCCATACACGCACGTGGCATGGAGCTGGTGATCGACGTGGTCTATAACCACAGCGCCGAGACCGACGAGCTCGGTCCCACGCTCTCGCTGCGCGGCATCGACAACGCGCTGTACTACCACCTGCGCCCCGACGACCGCGCCCTCTACGAGAACTGGGCCGGCACGGGCAACTGCCTGAATCTCGGCGAGCCGCGCGTGCTGCAGCTGGTGATGGACAGCCTGCGCTTCTGGGCCTGCGAGATGGGTGTCGACGGTTTCCGCTTCGATCTCGCCCCGGTGCTCGGGCGCGACGCGCAGCGAGGCTTCGACCCACGCGCGCCCTTCTTCGCCGCCATCGCGCAAGACCCGGTGCTCTCGCGCACCCTGCTCATCGCCGAGCCCTGGGACATCGGCCCCGGCGGCTACCGCCTCGGCGAGTTCCCGCCGGGCTGGCTCGAATGGAACGACCGCTACCGCGACACGCAGCGCGGCTTCTGGCTGCGCCAGGCGCACGACGACAGGGCCGGCCTGGGCGACTTCGCCCATCGCTTCACCGCTTCCAGCACGCAGTTCGCCCATCGGGGCCGCGCGCCGGCCGCGAGCGTCAACTTCGTCACCGCGCACGACGGCTTCACGCTGCGCGACCTCGTGAGCTACAACGAGCGCCACAACCTCGCCAACGGCGAGGGCAACCGTGACGGCCATGGCCACAACATGAGCAACAACTGTGGCGTCGAGGGGCCGAGCAACGACCCCGCCGTGCTGGCCCTGCGCAGCCGCCTGCAGCGCGCGCTGCTCGCCACGCTGATGCTGTCACAGGGCACACCCATGCTGCTGGCCGGCGACGAGCTGGGCCACAGCCAGCAGGGCAACAACAACGCCTACTGCCAGGACAACGAGACCACATGGCTCGCGTGGATCGGCACCTCCGCCCCCGACAGCGACGTGGCCCGCACGAGCGCCTTCGTGGCGCGCCTGGCCGCCCTGCGCCGCGAAGCCCCGGCCCTGCGCAGCACCCGCTGGTGGCCGCCCGAGACGCCGCAGGGCATGCCGCCGGGCATCCGCTGGCTGCGCCCCGACGGCGAACCGATGACGGCCAGCGACTGGCGCACGGGCACGGCACTTGCAATCCTTTTCGGCGATGGCGCCGGCGCCGGCGACGGCGGCTCGTGGCTGGTGCTGGTGAACGCAGGCCCGCAGGCTGTGCCCTTCAGGCTGCCCGCGGGCGCGTGGCGCCTGCGCCTGTCCACCGATCCCGAGGACGATCCGGGTGAGATGGGCCGGCCGCTCGGCGGCACGGCGCAAGTGCCTTTTTCAAGCATCGGGATCGCAAGAACGTAGGAGCCAGGCGCACGGCGCGGTGCTAGTCTCGATGCAGAGACCCTGACGGCGAATGAATTCCAACAAGCGAACGAACGGAGACTCAGGATGGACAACCTCACACCGCAAGCGCAGCCCCCGCAGGAGCTGCAGGCCCATCAACTGGTCCGCCGCACCATCGCCCTGGTGCTGGCCGGCGGACGCGGCTCCCGCCTCAAGCAGCTGACCGACCGGCGCGCCAAGCCGGCCGTGTACTTCGGCGGCAAGTTCCGCATCATCGACTTCGCGCTGTCCAACTGCCTGAACTCCGGCATCCGGCGCATGGCGGTGGTCACGCAGTACAAGTCGCACTCGCTCATGCGCCACCTGCAGCGCGGCTGGAGCTTTTTGCGCGCCGAGCTCAACGAGATGGTCGACGTGCTGCCCGCGCAGCAGCGCGTGGGCGACGAGCACTGGTACCGCGGCACGGCCGACGCGGTGTTCCAGAACCTCGACATCATCCAGACCCGATCCACCAAGCACGACTACGTGGTGGTGCTGGCCGGCGACCACATCTACAAGATGGACTACTCGATCATGGTCAAGGACCATGCCGAGCACGGCCTGGGCTGTACGGTCGGCTGCATCGAAGTGCCGCGCATGGAAGCCACGGCCTTCGGCGTGATGGCCATCGACGAGAGCCGCCGGATCACCGACTTCCTCGAAAAGCCCGCCGACCCGCCCGCCATGCCCGGCCACCCCGACGTGGCGCTGGCGAGCATGGGCATCTACGTGTTCGACTCCGAGTACCTCTACCAGCTGCTGGAAGAAGACAGCGTCAACCCCGATTCGAGCCACGATTTCGGCAAGGACATCATTCCCCGCGCCGTGGCCCAGGGCCGCGCGCTGGCCCATCCTTTCGGCCTGTCGTGCGTCACGCGGGCCTCGCGCGGACCCGACGCCAAGGCCTACTGGCGCGACGTGGGCACGATTGATGCATTCTGGGCAGCCAACCTCGACCTGGCCTCCATCACCCCGGAGCTCGACATCTATGACACCGACTGGCCCATCTGGACCTACCAGCGGCAGTTGCCGCCGGCCAAGTTCGTGCTCGACCGCGAGGGCAAGCATGGCATGACGGTCAACACCATCGTGTCGGGCGGCTGCATTGTCTCGGGCTCCAAGGTCAGCAGCTCGGTGCTGTTCTCGGGCGTGCGCATCCACTCCTTCTGCGAGATCAACGAGGCTGTGCTGCTGCCCGACGTGGAAGTCGGGCGCGGTGCCCGGCTCAACCGGGTGGTGATCGACCGTGGCTGCGTGATCCCCGACGACATGGTGATCGGCGAGGACGCCGAAGTCGACGCCGCGCGCTTCGAGCGCACCGAGAACGGCGTGGTGCTGGTCACGCGCGAGATGCTCAAACGACTGGCTGCATGAGATTCGCCCCCAGTCTTCGCGCACTTCGTGTCGCTTCGCCAACCCCCTCGCCGGGGGCAATACCAGCGGCCCCGCAAAGCCGGTTCCGCGGTATTCCTGGAAGAAACCAGGTCTTTGTGCCATCCCACCTTGCACGGAGGCAGCACTGACGATGCGAATCCTCCAGGTCAGCGCCGAACTCTTCCCCCTCCTCAAGACCGGCGGCCTGGCGGACGTCGCCGGTGCCCTGCCCCTGGCGCTCATGGCCGCAGGACAGGACGCGCGCGTGCTGCTGCCGGGCTTTCCGGCCATCGTCTCGGGCGTGCGCGACCTGGCGCCCGTGGCCGGTTTCGACGCGCCCTGGGGCGAGCGCTTCGGGCTGAGCCTCGGGCATGTCGACATCGATGGGGCGCCCGGCATCCCGGCCTACGTGATCGATGCGCCGGTGCTCTACGACCGGCCCGGCAATCCCTACGAGGACACCTCGCGCCAGCCCTACGGCGACAACCACCGCCGCTTCGCCCTGCTCGGCTGGGCCGCGGCGCAATTGGCGCAAGGGCTCGATCCGCTGTGGCAGCCCGAAGTCGTGCATGCGCACGACTGGCACGCCGCGCTCGCGCCGGCCTACCTGCACTTCGCGCGGCAGGCCGGTGGCCCGCGTGTGGGCAGTGTCTTCACAGTGCACAACCTCGCCTACCAGGGCCTCTTCGCGCCGTGGAACTTCGCGGAGCTCGGCTTGCCCGGCCCCGCGTTCCAGATGAACGGTCTCGAGTACCACGGGC
This sequence comes from Variovorax sp. Varisp36, assembly GCF_047304235.1. NCBI lineage: Bacteria > Pseudomonadati > Pseudomonadota > Betaproteobacteria > Burkholderiales > Comamonadaceae > Variovorax > Variovorax sp. Varisp36. Next base: position 9,037 of record NZ_JBGLYU010000077.1, on the reverse strand, counting down.
AGGTTTCGTTCATGAAGGGCGGCCTGTATTTCGCCGACCGGCTCACCACGGTCAGCCCGACCTATGCGCTCGAGATCCAGACGCCCGAGCAGGGCTGCGGGCTCGATGGCCTGCTGCGGCTGCGCAGCAGCGCGCTCACCGGCATCCTCAACGCGGTCGACGACCAGGTCTGGAACCCGGCGACCGACGACGCGCTGGTGCAGGGCTATCACACGCCCGAAGGCCGCCACATGGCCGGCAAGGCGCGCTGCAAGTCGGTGCTGCAGCACCAGCTGGGGCTGGCCGATCGGCCGGATGCTCCGCTCTTCATCCTCGTGAGCCGGCTCACCGAGCAGAAGGGGCTGCATCTGGTGCTCGGCGGGCTCGATGCGCTGCTCGCCCAGGGCGGCCAGCTCGCATTGCTGGGCAGCGGCGAGGCCTGGCTCGAGGAGGCCTTCCGCCACCGAGCGGCGGCCGCGCCGCAGTCGGTCAGTGCCACCATCGGCTACAACGAGACGCTGGCCCACCAGCTGTTCGGTGCGGGCGACGTGACGCTGGTGCCTTCGCTCTTCGAGCCCTGCGGCCTCACGCAGATGTACGGCCTCAAGTACGGCAGCCTGCCGCTGGTGCGCCGCGTCGGCGGGCTGGCCGACACGGTGGTCGACAGCTCGCTCGAAGACCTCGCCAGTGGGGGCGCCACCGGTTTCGTGTTCGACAGCTTCGATGTCCAGAGCTACGAACGCGCCGTGCGCCGCGCCTTTGCCTTGTACCAACGCGCGCCCGACTGGCGGCGCGTGCGGGGCAACGCCATGCGCCGGCCCGCCGACTGGGCCACTGCGGCGGCACAGTACATCGACGTTTATCGGCAGGCACTGGGATGACGCGCCTCTTCTCGATTCGATGCGTTCGTGATGCGGGGTGCGCTCACGCGCAGGGGAGCACTCGGTGTCATTCGCACGCACCCAAGACAAACGCACAGCAGCAAAACACCATCACCCACCCCGAAGAGCGCCAATCATGACGATCAAAGACTTCGCCTACGACCACCCCGACCGCGACGTCGCAGCCTTCAAGCGCGCGGTGGCCAACAAGCTGATCTACGCAGTCGGCAAGGACCCGGTCGCCGCCAGCCAGGACGACTGGCTCAACGCCACCTCGCAGGCGGTGCGCGACCAGCTGGTCGAGCGCTGGATGATGACCACGCGCGCCAACTACGCGCAGGACCTCAAGCGCGTCTATTACCTGTCGATGGAGTTCCTGATCGGGCGCACCTTCACCAACGCGCTGCTGGCGGTCGACCTTTACGACACCGTGCGCGAGGCGCTGGCCGACTTCGGCGTCGACATGGACGCATTGGCCGAGCGCGAACCCGACGCGGCGCTGGGCAACGGCGGCCTGGGGCGGCTCGCCGCCTGCTTCCTCGACTCGATGGCCACGCTGGGCGTGCCGGGCATGGGCTACGGCATCCGCTACGAATACGGCATGTTCCGCCAGCGCATCGTCGATGGCCAGCAGGTGGAAACACCCGACTACTGGCTCACGCGCGGGAACCCGTGGGAGTTCCAGCGGCCCGAGGTGAACTACCGCGTGCGCTTCGGCGGCCATGTGCAGAAGCGGGAAGGCACCAACGCCCCTTACGGCGCGGCCGACTGGGTCGACACGCACGATGTGCTGGCCGTGGCCTACGACACCATCATTCCCGGCTACGGCACGCAGGCCACCAACACGCTGCGGCTGTGGTCGGCGCGCGCCACCGAAGAGATCGACCTCTCGGCCTTCAACCGCGGCAACTACATGCAGGCGGTGGAAAGCAAGAACCACTCGGAGAACGTCTCGCGCGTGCTCTACCCCGACGACTCCACGCCCTCGGGCCGCGAGCTGCGGCTGCACCAGGAGTATTTTTTCTGCAGCGCGAGCGTGCAGGACCTGCTGCGGCGCTACCTGCGCAACCACAAGACCTTCGACCAGCTCTCGGAAAAGGTCAGCATCCACCTGAACGACACGCACCCCGTGCTCGCCGTGCCGGAGCTGATGCGCCTGCTGCTCGACGAGTACGGCCTCACATGGGACATGGCCTGGGCGCACACGCAGAAGGTGTTCAGCTACACCAACCACACGCTGATGCACGAGGCGCTGGAGACCTGGCCGGTCGAGATGCTGGGGCGCATCCTGCCGCGGCACCTGCAGATCATCTACGACATCAACGCGAAGTTCCTCGCCACGGTGACGCAGAAGGTGGGCAACGACGTGGAGCTGATGCGCCGCCTGTCGCTGGTGGACGAGACCGGCGAGCGCCGCGTGCGCATGGCCTACGTGGCGGTGCTGGCGAGCCACTCGATCAACGGCGTGTCGGGGCTGCACTCGGAGCTGATGAAGCAGTCGATCTTCTCGGACTTCGCGAAGATCTTTCCCGATCGCTTCAACAACAAGACCAACGGCGTCACGCCCCGGCGCTGGCTCGCGCAGGCCAACCCGCCGCTGGCGGCGCTGCTCGACCAGCGCATCGGCAAGGGCTGGCGGCGCGACCTGTCGCAGCTCGAGGCGCTCAGGCCCATGGCCGAGCAACCGGCCTTCGTGCGCGCATTCCGCCATGCCAAGCGCGAGAACAAGCTGCGACTGGCCAACTGGATCGAGCAGCACCTCAAGATCGACATCGACACCGACGCGATGTTCGACGTGCAGGTCAAGCGCATCCACGAATACAAGCGGCAGCTGCTCAACGTGCTGCACGTGGTGGCGCGCTACCACCGCATCCTCGACGCGCAGGCCGCGGGCACGCCGCTGGACATCGTTCCGCGCGTGGTGGTGTTCGCGGGCAAGGCGGCGTCGGCGTACGCGATGGCCAAGCTCGTCATCCGGCTCATCAACGACGTCGCGAGCACCATCAACGCCGACGCGCGCGTGGGCAAGCTGCTGAAGGTGGTGTTCCTGCCGAACTACAGCGTGAGCCTGGCCGAAGTCATCATGCCGGCGGCCGACCTGTCGGAGCAGATCTCGACGGCCGGCACCGAGGCCTCGGGCACCGGCAACATGAAGTTCGCGCTCAACGGTGCGCTGACCATCGGCACGCTGGACGGCGCCAACGTGGAAATGCGCGAGAACGTGGGGCCGGAGAACATCTTCATCTTCGGCAACACAACGCCCGAAGTGGCCGACATCCGCGCGCGGGGCTACCAGCCGCGCGAGATCTACGAAGGGAACGCCGAACTCAAGCGCGTGCTCGACGCGATCCGGGACGGCGCGTTTTCAGCGGGCGAACCGGCGCGCTACCAGGGCATCTACGACGCGCTGGTGAACTGGGGCGACCACTACCTGCTGCTGGCCGACTATGCGAGCTACGTGGCCAAGCAAGCCGAGGTCGATGCGCTGTACCGCGACTCGGATGCCTGGACGCGGATGGCGATCCTCAATGTGGCGGGGATGGGGGCGTTCTCGTCGGACCGCACCATTGCGCAGTACGCGCATGAGATCTGGCACACCAAGCCGGTGGTGTTGAGCTGAGCATCCGATATTTGCTCCCTCCCCCGCTGGGGGAAGGAGCAAGACAGGGTCAGCGCGGCTTCTTCTCGCCTGCCGGCTCTGCCTCGGTCACGAATCCGATGCGACTCAGCCCTGCCTTGTTCGCGATGCCCATCAGCGCCACCACCTTGCCATAGGGCACGGCCTGATCGGCGCGCAGCTGCACCTCGGTGTCCTTGCTGTCGGCGGCGGCTTTTTCGAGCTGCTGCGCCAGTTCCTCGTCGGTCACAGCCTTGTCGTTGAAGAAGACCTTGCCCGAGGCGTCGACCGACAGGCTCACGAACTTGGGCGTGTCGTTGGGCTGGCCCGCATCGGTCTGCGGCAGGTCGAGCTTGATCGAGCTGGCCATCAGCGGCGCGGTGATGATGAAGATCACCAGCAGCACCAGCATCACGTCGACCAGGGGCGTCACGTTGATGTCGGACAGCGGCCGCTGCGCACCGGCGCCCATGGCCCGCCCGCCACCTGCGGCGCTGCTGCCCAGTGAAGTGCGACCGAAGGCCATGGCGCGTGCGCTCCCTAGACCGGCATCGGCCGCGCCGGCGGCGGTGCCGCGGGCCCGGCCGCCTCACCGAAGCTGCCCAGCAGGTCGTGCGCGAAGCCTTCGAGCTCGGCTTCGATGCGGCCGATGACGCGTCCAAAGACGTTGTAGGCCAGCACGGCCGGAATGGCCACGGCGAGGCCGAAGGCCGTCATGATGAGCGCCTCGCCGACCGGGCCTGCCACCTTGTCGATGGTGAAGCCGCCGGTCTGGCCGGCGATGCCCGACAGCGCACCGTAGATTCCCCAGACCGTGCCCAGCAATCCGACGAAGGGCGCCGTAGCGCCAACCGTGGCGAGCAGAATCTGCCCCGCCTGCAGCCGGCGCAGCGCGCCGTGCAGGGCGTCGCGCAGCACGCGCGTGAGCCGCTGGTTGCGGTCGACCGTGGCGCCCAGCGTGCCGGCCGGCGCACCGGCGGCCACGCTCTTGATGGCTGACACGGCAGGCGACACGAGCGTCGCGCGGTCGAAGGCCTTGAGCTTCTGCTCTGCGTCGGCCAGCGTGGACGACTGCCAGAACGCCGCGATGCTGCGCAGCACATCGCGCGTGCCGCCGCGCAGCAGCCACGCCTTCCAAAGGATGATGACCCAGCTCGCGACCGACATCGCCAGCAGCAGCAGCGCCACCGAACGGCTGACGCCGTCGCCATGGGTCAGCAGTTCGAGCACGCTCATCGATGGTCCCTTGAGCTAGCGCAGGCCCAGCACGTCGTACATGTCGAACAGGCCGGCGCGCTGCCCCTCCAGGAAGCGCACCGCGCGCAGGCTGCCCTGCGCGTAGGTGACGCGGCTCGACGACTTGTGGGTGATCTCGATGCGCTCGCCGGTGCCCGCGAACAGCACGGTGTGGTCACCCACGATGTCGCCGCCGCGGATGGCCGAGAAGCCGATGGTGGAGGGATCGCGCTCGCCGGTGATGCCTTCGCGGGCGTACACGGCGCAGTCCTTGAGGTCGCGGCCCAGTGCATCGGCGATGACTTCGCCCATCTTGAGCGCGGTGCCCGAGGGCGCATCGACCTTGTGGCGGTGGTGCGCCTCGATGATCTCGATGTCGTAGCCGGTCGACATGGCCTTGGCCGCCATTTCGAGCAGCTTGAAGGTGACGTTGACGCCCACGCTCATGTTGGGCGCCATCATGATCGCGATGTCTTTCGCGATCTCGGCGATCTCGGCCTTCTGCGCGTCGCTGAAGCCGGTGGTGCCGATGACCGCCTGCACACCGAGCTCGCGGCATGCCGCGAGGTGCGCAAGCGTGCCTTCGGGGCGGGTGAAGTCGATGAGCACCTGCGCGTCCTTCAGGCCTGCGCGCAGTTCGGACACGATGGACACGCCGCTCTCGAAGCCCAGGAAGGCGCCGGCATCGGTGCCGAGTGCCGGGCTGCCGGCAATGTCGAGCGCGCCGGCCAGGCGCAGGTCAGGCGCATTGCGCACCGCCTCGATCAGCATGTGGCCCATGCGGCCGGATGCTCCCGCGACGGCGATGCGGCGTGGCGCGGGAGTGGAATTGGCAGGAGTGGAGGTGGATTCAGTCACGCGGATTCAGTCTTCGAGGATTTCGAAACGGCCAATGGCATGCATGCACACGGGACGGACGCCACCTGGCTCGGCGGGCGCCGCCCGCTGCCGATGCTGCTCGCGCCGCGCTCAGCGCGCGGCTTCGAGCGGAGGATAGGCAGCCGGCAGCGGCGGCAGGGAGGCCGATGCGCCCGCGGCGGAGTCGGTTTTTTTCTCGTCCTTGGAGGGTGCGAATTTCTTGAGCTCGTCTTCCGAGGCCTCGAGCGTGGGCACCTTGCCGGACTTCTTGCGGGTGTCGAGCGTGGCGACGAACTCTTCCTCGCTGGGCATCTCGTCGCCCTCGAAGCGGTCGAGCAGTTCGCCGTTGAAGAACACGGTCAGGTGGCGTTCCTGCGGGTCCACGCCCTGGCGGCGAATGGTGAACACGTAGTCCCAGCGATTGGCGTGGAACACGTCGTTCAACAGCGAGGTGCCGAGGATTTCACGCACCTGCTGGCGCGACATGCCCGGCTTGAGGGCCGCGACCTGTTCCTTCGACACGAAATTGCCCTGCACCACTTCGACTTTGTACGGAGTGACGGCGGCCAGCGCGCCACGCGTGCGATCGCTGAAACCGCTGCAGGCACCAAGGCAGAGCGTTGCGGCAACGGCAGCAACCAGCAGCCAGGGACGGCGTTGGAGAATGGCAGGCATGGGAGGAAAAAGGGGGGTAGCGATATGATCGGCCATTGTAGCGGCTGGCCCTTTTCAGGGCCTTTGCCGCAGCCCAGGGCGCAGGAATCACATGGCCAACATCGACGAACTCAAGAATACCGGCCTCAAGGCCACTTTGCCACGCCTGAAGATCCTCGAGATCTTCCAGACCGGCAGCCAACGGCACATGACGGCGGAAGACGTGTTCCGCGTGCTGCTGAACGAACACTCCGACATCGGCTTGGCCACCGTCTACCGCGTGCTCACGCAGTTCGAGCAGGCCGGCATCCTCGAGCGCAGCCATTTCGAAAGCGGCAAGGCGGTCTACGAACTGAACGAAGGCACGCACCACGACCACCTGATCTGCACCTCGTGCGGCAAGGTCGAGGAGTTCTACGACGCCGAGATCGAACGCCGCCAGCAGATGATCGCCAAGGACAAGGACTGGATCCTGCAGGACCATGCCATGTCGCTGTACGGCCTTTGCGGGGACTGCGCCAAGAAACGTTGACCCCCCGGCTTTTCACTGCGCTTCGCTGCGTGTAACTCCCCCCCGAGAGGGAGGCGCGGCCCGCCTTGGGGCGGCCCGGCGGCGGCCGCATACCCCCAACCGGTCAGTCCCCTTCGCGGCCGTTTTCCATCGCCTTGTGGTGGCGCGCCACGAAGTCGGCATAGGTGTCGATGCCGCGCAGCTGCAGGATCGAGTTGCGCACCGCCGCCTCCACCAGCACGGCGATATTGCGCCCCGCCACCACCTGGATGATGACCTTGCGCACCGGAATGCCCAGAACGTCCTGCGTGAGCGGCGCCGATGGCATGCGCTCGTAGTCGCGCTCGAAGCTGTCGCGCCGCACGAGGTGCACGATGAGCTTGAGCCGCATCTTCCGGCGCACCGCCGTCTCGCCGAAGATCGCGCGGATGTCCAGCAGGCCGATGCCGCGCACTTCCAGCAGGTTCAGCAGCAGGTCGGGGCAGCGCCCTTCGATGGTGTTCTGGTTGATGCGGAAAAGATCGACCGCATCGTCGGCCACGAGGCCGTTGCCGCGCGAGATCAGCTCCAGCCCGAGCTCGCTCTTGCCCAGGCCCGATTCGCCCGTGATCATCACGCCCATGCCCAGGATGTCCATGAACACACCGTGCATCGAGGTGCGCTCGGCAAAGTGCTTGGACAGGTAGGCGCGCAGCAGGTCGATCACGAAAGCCGACGACTCGCGCGTGGCGAACAGCGGCAGCTGGGCGCGTTCGCAGATCGACAGCAGTTCGTCCGGTGCGGCCTGGCCGTCGGCCAGCACCAGCATCGGGGGCTCCAGCGTAACGATGCGGGCGATGCGCCGGGCGCAGTCTTCCTCGCTGCCGCGCGTCAGATAGGCCACCTCGCGGGCGCCGAGGATCTGCACGCGGTAGGGGTGGATGTAGTTGAGGTAGCCGACGAGGTCGGCCGCCGATTGGGCCCGGCTGATGACTTCGGAGTCGAACTGGCGTTCTGAAGCGCCGAGCCCTGCGAGCCATTCCCAGCGGAGCGACCCGCGGAACTCCTCGAACATGGCATCGGCACTGATGACGGTCGGCTTCATGCGTTCAGGAGACGGCGCTCACGCACCAGAGTTGGGGCAGGCCAGAATACCGCGGAACCGGCTTTGCCGGGCCGCTGGTATTGCCCCCGGTAGGGGGTTGGCGAAGCGACACGAAGTGCGCGAAGCCTGGGGGCGAGCCACAGGTCAGGCGACTTGCGTGGATTGCCAGCCGGCGATCAGGCCGTGGAGGACGGACGCGTCGGTGCTGGACTTGATCTGTTCGCGCAGGCTGGCATCGCTCAGCAGTTCGGCGATTTCAGAGAGGATTTCGAGGTGCTTCTGCGTGGCCGCTTCGGGCACCAGCAGGAAGATCAGCAGCGCGACGGGCTGCTCGTCGGGTGCGTCGAAGCCGATGGGATTGGCCAGCTGGAACACGGCCGCCATCGGCGCCTTGAGGCCCTTGATGCGGCCATGCGGAATGGCCACGCCATGGCCCAGACCGGTGGAACCGAGGCGCTCGCGCGCAAACAGGCTGTCGGTGATGAGGGCACGGCCCAGACCGTGAAGGCTTTCGAACAGCAGGCCGGCTTCTTCGAAAGCACGTTTCTTGCTGGTAGCGTCAACGCTCACAAGCACTTGAGCGGGCGGCAGGATGGACGCGAGGCGATTCATGGTGGGTGCAGGGCGGGGGCGATTATGCACCCGCTTGGTAAAAACCCCCAGTCCCCCTATTTACTTTCTGTCTACATGTTGCCCAGAGGCCTCGCGCGCCCTCTGGGAGCTTGCCAAAGCCCCACCGCTGCAGTCGGAAAACAAAAAGCCGCCCGAAGGCGGCCTTGGATGCGAGCCCGAGGGCTCCTCTACATCACGCGCTTGGGCGCGGCGTGATGGTGGTCCTGCAGGCGGTCCTTGTGGCGCACCACCTGGCGGTCGAGCTTGTCGACCAGTTCATCGACCGCGGCGTAGAGATCAGCGTGGCTCGATTCCGCGAACATGTCATTGCCCTTGACGTGGATGTTGCATTCCGCCCTTTGGCGGCGTTCCTTTTCCTTTTGCTTTTCCACCGTGAGGATCACCTTCACATCGACGAGCTGGTCGAAATGTCGGGTGATCCGGTCCAGCTTGCTCGTGACGTAGGTGCGCAAGGCAGGTGTGACGTCGAGGTGATGACCGCTGATCGTCAAATTCATGAATGACCTCCTGGAATTGACGGTTGGGGAAATGACCGCACTGCGGAATGCAGCTTGGCCGGCGAGAAACGGGAGTTGTGGGAGGGG